>NZ_BAAFPR010000002.1:0-232874 GCF_042847315.1 Lacticaseibacillus jixiensis | reverse complement strand
GACGAAGTCCATCAGTTGGCGACCTGAACTGAATAACTGAATAGGTCGTGCGTCGAGCCGAAAACTGGGTCGGTCTGTTCGTGGTGCATCGATCACCAACTTCTCCGCTCAGTCAGTATTCGCAACGATCCAAACGTTGCTTTCAGACCGGCCAGATGCGATTTCATGTCCCCAATACCGAGGTGAATAATCCAGGCTTATACTTCTTGAACGACCGCTACACCCGCGCCGAAAAAATGGCCAACTTCGACTTCTACGAACCGATGACCGTGCATGAGTCCTCACTTTCAGCTTCGATTCACGCGATTTTGGCTGCTGAGTTAGGCAAGGTCGACAAAGCCGTCGAATTGTATGCGCGCACCGCGCGGCTGGATTTGGATAATTATAACAACGATACTGATGACGGTTTGCACATCACCGCGATGTCTGGCGCCTGGTTGGCGATCGTCCAAGGTTTTGCCGGGATGCGCTACAGCAATGCGCAGTTGGCCTTTAAGCCGTTTCTGCCGCCGAATTGGACGCGTTACGCCTTCAAACTCAATTATCGCGGCCGGGTGATCGCCGTAGAAGTGGCAGAAACCACAACGCTGACATTATTGGCAGGCCCTGCGCTTACCGTGCAAGTCGATGACCAACCGGTGCACTTGACCCCTAAGGAGGACTTAGATGCTAGCAGGTTTGATTTTTGATCTTGATGGGGTGATCGCCGACACTGCGCGCTTTCACCTGGCGGCTTGGCAGCGGCTGGCTACCAGCTTGAACATTATTCTGCCAGAAGCGGTGGTGCAAGACTTGCGCGGCCGCTCGCGCCAAAGTTCGTTGGATTTGATCTTAAGTTATGGCGATCAAGTCTACTCCCCACAGGAGAAAGCGGCCATGGCCCAGCAGAAGAACGTGTGGTATCAAGCGGCCATCAAGCGCTTGACGCCGCAAGACATTCTGCCTGGGATCAGCGAATTGCTGGCCCAAGCCGACAAGCGCCACTTGCCGTTGGCCTTGGCGTCAGCGTCGCAAAATGCCCCGCAGATCTTGCAGCAATTGCACTTAAGCCAGCGCTTTGCGGCGATCGTTGATCCTAGCAGCTTGCAGCATGGCAAGCCGGATCCGGAGATCTTCATCAAAGCCCAACAGCTGCTGGGCTTAACCAAAGATGCGGTGATCAGCTTTGAAGATGCGGCTGCCGGTGTGGCGGCGATCCAAGCGGCTGGGCAATTTGCCGTCGGAATCGGGCCAAGTGCCAAGCGCGCCGATTACTGGGTGCCAGACACTCAAGCGCTGCACCTGGATGAAATCGAGGCGGCTTACACCAAAAGGAGGTGACAGCCATGCCATGGTGGCAACAAGCGGTGGTGTATCAGATCTATCCGCGCAGTTTTCAAGACAGCAATGGCGATGGCATCGGCGATTTGCCAGGCATCATCGCGCGGCTTGACTACCTGCACCAGCTAGGCGTTGACGCCTTGTGGTTAAGTCCGGTGTATCGCTCACCAGGGGTGGACAATGGCTATGATATCGCTGATTATCAAGCAATCGATCCGCAATATGGCACCATGGCTGACATGCATGAGCTGATCGCGCAAGCTGCCAAGCGCAACATGCGCATCATCATGGATCTGGTGGTCAATCACACCTCTGATCAACATCCCTGGTTTCAACAAAGCCGCTTGAGCCGCGCCAGTCCTAAGCGCGATTGGTATATCTGGCGCGATCAGCCTAACGCGATGACGTCGACTTTTGGCGGTTCGGCTTGGACCAAAGATCCGCTGAGCGGGCAATATTATTTGCACCTGTTTGCCCCGCAGCAGCCGGATTTGAATTGGGCTAACCCCGACTTGCGCCAGGCGGTGTACCAAATGATGAACTTCTGGTTGGATCAAGGCATCGGCGGCTTTCGCTTAGACGTGATCGACTTAATCGGCAAAATGCCTGATCAGCTGATCCGTGAAAATGGGCCGCATTTGCATGAGTATCTAAAAGAAATGCATGACGCAACATTTGGCCGCGGCGATTATTTGACCGTTGGTGAAACTTGGGGCGCGACGCCTGAAATTGCGCAGCTGTATTCTGATCCGGCGCGCCATGAGTTGTCGATGGTGTTCCAATTTGAAACCGCCACGATCGATCAATTGCCAGGCCAATCCAAATGGCAGGTGCAGCCTTTTGATCCTGGCAAGCTTAAACAGGCGCTGATCAAGTGGCAAACCCAACTGGATTATACGCATGGCTGGAACAGTTTGTTTTGGAACAATCACGATTTGCCGCGAATCGTGTCGCGGTGGGGCGACGAATCGCCGCAAGCAGCGATGATGTTTGCCATTTGCCTGCATCTGTTGCGCGGCACACCTTATGTGTATCAAGGCGAAGAGTTAGGCATGACCAATCGCGTCGTGTCAGACATCGCCCAAGTCCAAGACCTAGAAAGCCGCAACTTCTACGCAGCAGGTATTGCATCAGGTCAAACGCCGCAGCAGTTGTTAGCTGCGATCAACGCCATGGGCCGCGACAACGCGCGCACGCCGATGCAATGGGACACTAGCAAGCAGGCCGGCTTTACCACAGGCACACCGTGGTTGGCAGTGAATCCCAACTACCAAACCATCAACGCGGCTTCTGCTAATCCGGTGTTGGCGCTGTATCGCAAGTTGATTCGCCTCAGGCATGAACAGCCGCTGGTCGCTTTCGGCGAGTTTGTCGAAGTGGCGGCAGCGCCAGCGGTGATGGCTTATGAGCGGCGCTATCACGGCCAGCGGTGGCTGGTGGTGGCGAACTTAACCAACAAGCTGCAACCATTTAGCAATTCTGGCACGATGATGCACACAGTGGTTGATAACATGGCGCCGCCTGAACAATTGAAAGACATTACCTTGCAGCCGTATCAAGCATTCGTCGTAAGCATCGCCTAACCTAATCACGAAGGAGAATACCCATGAAAATCTGGAAGAAAGCATTATTAGGCACCAGCGTGTTGGTGGCCGGCTTGGCTTTGGCCGCCTGTGGCAGCGACAACAGCAGCAGCGACTCAAGTTCCAAATCCACTTCAAGCAAAAGTGTCACCGGCACCGTGAAGCTGTGGGTCGACACCACCAAGGTCCCATATTACAAAACCATCGTTAAAGACTTCAACAAGCAATATCCTGACGTGAAAGTGACCGTCACCCAAAGTCCTAACGGCTCAGCCAACGCCAAGACTGACGTCGGCAAAGACCCAAGCAAAGCCGCAGATGTCTTTGAAGTGCCGAATGATCAACTCGGCGCAATGGCTGATCAAGGTTATATCAACCCGCTTTCGCCAACGGCTACCAAGAACGTCAAAGCGGATAATTCCAGCGTGACCGAAGATGCGGTGACTTGGCAAGGTAAAATGTATGGCTATCCGACTTCGCAACAAGCACAGACGCTGTATTATAACAAGTCCAAGTTATCTGCCGAAGATGTGAAAACTTGGGACGGGTTGACGGCCAAAGGGGTGCTGGCCACGGACTTTACCAATGCCTATAACTTCTATCCGGTATTCTTCTCGGCTGGCACGACTTTGTATGGCAAAGACGGCGAAACCTTGACTGGCACTGATGCCAACTCGGCTAAAGGCGTTGAAGCAATGACTTGGCTGGCGCAACAAAAAGCCAACAAGAACGTGATGCAAACGTCTAACACCTTGAATCAATTGAAGTCAGGCGCAGCTGCAGCGACCTTAGACGGCCCGTGGAACGCGGCCAACATCAAGAAGATCTTAGGCGATAACTTTGCCGTTGCGCCATATCCGACGATCACCTTAAACGGCAAGCAAGTGCAAATGCAGGCTTTCTTAGGCATTGGCTGTTTTGCGGTGAACTCCCACACTGCCACCAAAGATCAGAAAGCTGCGGCGACCTTGGCTGAATATGTGACCAACAAGCAATCTCAACTGGTGGTGTATAAGAACTCCGGCGCCATCCCAGTGAACTTGGCTGCGCAAAAGGATCAAACGGTTGCCGATGATCCAGTGGCTAAGGCTGTGATGACCATGAGTAAAAAAGGCTACTCTACGGTAATGCCAAAGATGACGCAAATGGCGACGTACTGGAACTTGTCAGCACCTTTGATCAACGGCGCGTACACCGGCTCCATTAAACCTGATCAATATGCGGCAAAGCTGGATACGTTTGTTAAGGCGATTTCTAAGGATAACTGATCGCGATAACACCGCGCAAACCACAGAGGTGGTTTGCGTCATGGTGTCGCGATCACCCCAGAGCGGAGTGGCGCGCACTTAGCGGGTCGGGTAGCCTAGCCATTGCGCATGAGGCGGTCTTTGCCTCAAGTGCAATGGCGTAGCTAGCCGCACCCGCGTTGCGCCACGCAGCTCGACGATAACCAGGAGCGGAGCAGCCCGCACTTAGCGGTGGATATAAGGCGGGATGACATTTGGGCGAACTTTGCCCAAGTGGCGTCACGACTTATATCACGCCGCGTTGGGCTGCGCAGCTCGACGAAGAAACCAGAGCGGAGCAAAGCGGTTTAGCGATGTGTGTAAGGCAGCCTGAGCCGATGGCGGTCTTTGCCATTGGATCGGGATGACTTACACGCAATCGCGTTGCTTTGCGCAGCTCGACGAAGACCACAGTCGTGAAAGGCCCGGACAGGTATTGCTTCGGCGCGTGGTGCAGCAAGCCGGCGCAGGCGGTGCGGCCGGCTGCAACCGCGCAAGGTACGCGCGTTTTCCGCCTAAGAATCAAGCCAGGCGCTCACTTCGCTCACCTGCCCGTCTCGATTCTTGCCGCGATCAGCACAGAAAGCCATGCACAACCCACATGTCTTTCTGCGCTGATCGTTTCACGGCCTGACCGGCTTGCCGCCCCACGCGCCTACGCAACACCTGTCCTGCGATAGTCGAATCTGGAAATGTATCAGGCAGGTAATTCGTTAACTGTCGATGTGTTGACACTGGTGGTTTACGATTCTTTGTCTGAGTTGGAGTGCTGATATCAATTAACTGACCAAAGTTATGATCAACCAACACACAGTTATCCGTTTAACCAACCGCCCATTGCACATGCACAACCGGGAAGGAGAACGCCTATGTTAAGAAGAAAAAACGCGCCAAAGCCTGCTGCGACGTATCGCGAAGTGTGGGCCAAAGGGGATTGGAGCTTCAAGCTCTCATTCATTATCATGGGTCTTGCCCAACTCAAGCATAAGCAATGGGCCAAGGGCTTTAGCTTGTTGGCGCTGCAAGTTGCCTTTTGGACATGGTTTCTCACCACTGGGGCTCAGGCGTTAAGCTTGTTGAGCAATCTAGGTACGATCAAGACCAAAAAAGTCGTCTTCGATAATGCGCAAGGGGTGTATATCACCAAGTCGCCGGATAATTCAGTGGTGATCTTGCTGTTTGGCGTGATGAGTGTCTTGTTGCTGCTAGGGATGTTGGGATTATATATCGTGCATCTGCGCTCGACCAAGAAGCTTTACGTCCAAGAGCGCGACCACTTGGCGATCGCCACTAACCGCGAAGACCTTAAGTCACTGTTGGACACGCGCTTGCACGCAACGCTAATGACCATTCCGGTGATCGGGATCATGGCTTTCACGGTGTTGCCGACGCTGTATATGATCTCGATGGCCTTCACTAATTATGATGGCAAACATCCCATCGGCTTTTCTTGGACAGGGTTCAAGGCGTTTGGCAATGTGCTGACTGGCGATTTGGCCGGCACCTTCTTCCCGGTGTTGGGGTGGACGCTGGTGTGGGCGGTGGCGGCAACGGCCACGACGTTCTTCTTCGGGGTATTGTTGGCAATTCTGATCGAGTCTAAAGGCATCGCGCATAAAGGCTTCTGGCGGACCTTGTTTGTGATCGTTTATGCGGTACCGCAATTCGTGTCATTGTTGATGATGGCCCAATTCTTGGACTTGCAAGGGCCGTTGAACAACATCTTGATGCATCTGAATCTGATTCAAGATCCGATCAACTTCATCGGCGCCTCGGCGAATTCCACAGTGGCGCGCTTGACGGTGATCGTGGTGAACATGTGGATCGGAATCCCGGTGTCGATGCTGGTGTCCACGGCAATCATTCAGAATCTGCCGCAAGACCAAATCGAAGCGGCGCGAATCGATGGCGCCAGCGCCTTGCAGGTGTTTCGTTCGATCACTTTCCCGCAGATCCTGTTTGTGATGGCGCCTTCGTTGATCCAGCAATTCATCGGCAACATCAACAACTTCAACGTGATCTATCTGTTGACTGGTGGTTATCCGATGAACAATAACTACAACGGTGCCGGCGACACAGACTTATTGGTCACTTGGTTGTATAACTTGGTGTTCGGCCAGACGCAGCGCTACAACGCTTCGGCGGTGCTGGGGATCTTGATCTTCTTGTTAAGTGCGACCTTCAGCTTGCTGGCATATCGGCGCACCAACGCCTTTAAGGAGGGATGATGATGAAGTCTTATCGTGCACAGCGGCGACTATCTTTAGTCCTGCGCTACTTGTTACTCATCTTCTTGGCCGTGGTGTGGTTGGTGCCGATCGTGTGGATCGTGTTGGCCAGCTTCTCGTACAACGATACCGGTTTTGTCTCGACGTATTGGCCAAAAGAATTTACCTTGCAGAATTATATCGGGATCTTCTCCAGTGAGCAGTTTCCCTTTGTTTACTGGATCCGCAACACGTTGTTTGTCTCAGTGGTGACCACTATTTTGTCCACCTTCGTGACGATTTGTGTGGCATACACCTTGTCGCGGCTGCGCTTTGCTTTGCGCAAGCCATTCTTGCAAATCGCGTTGGTGTTGGGGATGTTTCCTGGGTTCATGTCGATGATCGCCTTGTATTACATCTTGAAGAACTTCAATATGTTGAACCTTGGCGGCTTGATTTTGGTGTATGTGGGCGGCGCAGGTTTGGGCTTCTATATTGCCAAAGGGTTCTTTGATACCGTGCCGGTGGCTATTGATGAAGCGGCGTTGATGGATGGAGCAACACGCTGGCAAGTGTTCTTGCACATCGGCTTGCCAATGTCGCGGCCGATCATCGTGTACACGGCGCTGACGGCTTTCATCGGGCCGTGGATCGATTTCATCTTCTCTGGGATCATCTTATCCAGTTCCGGCAACGCCAAAAATTACACGATCGCATACGGCTTGTATAATATGCTGCACAGTACCCGCGGTGCATCAACAACGTATTTTGCCCAGTTCATCGCCGGGTGTGTGATCATCGCTTTGCCGATCACGATCTTGTTTATCATCATGCAGAAGTTCTACGTGTCCGGCATCACCGCCGGGGCCGACAAGGGCTAACAATTTACAAAATGGCTGTGGGTCGCGTTGAGCCGTGACTTGCAGCCATTTGTGTTACTGGGCCGGATCAGTAAAGCTGCGCGGCGCGGGGCAAGCGTCGGCGCAGGCGGTGCGGCCGGTTCCAACCACGCCAAGGACGCGTGTTTTCCACCTAAGAATTGAGCCAGGCGCTCGCTGCGTTCACCTTGCCTGTCTCAATTCTTGCCCCACGCCGCTTCGCTTTACTGATCCTGCGTGATACGGTACTTGGGTGAACTCAGTTGATAGTGTAACGTCAGATTAATATGGATTGTGATCTGAACGGTACTGTGTATGAAAGAGGAACCGTAGCCCCAGCCGCCCCTGGTTCCTCCTTGCAGCTTAAGCCTAAGACTTGGGCGCTGATCGGCCAACATGATAAGATAGGTTTATCAGCAGAAGGGGGCATCGGCATGGCCACATTATCAGACGTTGCCAAGCAGGCGAACGTATCCAAAATGACGGTTTCGCGCGTGATCAACCACCCGGAACAAGTCACCCAAGAATTGAAGGATCTGGTGTTAGCTGCGATGTTAGCACTGGATTACCACCCCAATGCCGCAGCCAAGGCGCTGGCCAACAATCGCACCAATGTCGTGAAGTTCTTGATCTTAGAAGATATCGACACCACTGAGCCATATTACATGGACTTGTTATTTGGCATTGCCAAAGGCTTGGACAAGCAACAATACGCCATGCAGCTGGTGGCCAACCCTGCCAGTTTGACCCAAGGCGCTGCTGACGGTTATTTGATCACCGGAGCGCGCATGCGCGATTATGCTTGGCTGGATTCACTGAGTAAGCCGGTGGTGCTGTTTGGGGAGAATCGCCAAGGGTATGATTTTGTCGACACCGACAACAAACAAGGCACCGCCGAAGCGACACGGTATGCCCAGGCATTGAATTATCAATCGATCATTTTTATCGGCATCGATGTCAAAGAACCATTTGAATATTCGCGCGAAGCCGGCTATATCAACACCATGCAACAAGCCAACGCCGTGCCGCGCATCCACCGCATGGCCAATCGCTCGCATTTGTCGCAGGCGTTCATCGAAGCACATTGGCGCGAGTTTGCGCCAAATACCTGCTTCATTTGCGCATCAGACCGCCTGGCGCTTGGCGTGGTGCGCGGGATTTTGGCCCAAGGCGGCAAGATCCCCAATGACTTTGGTGTGATCGGCTTTGATGGGGTGTTCTTGGATCAAGTCTCCAACCCGCAATTGACCACGGTACGCCAACAAGTCGACGCTTTAGGGCAGATCTTGGCGCGCATGTTGTTGTCGAAAATCAGCCAATCCGGCGCCCAACAAGGGGAAGTCTTGATGGCTCCAGAATTGACCAAGCGCGGTACAACGCGCTGACTTGACAGGAGGAAATATGCACAAGTTTGATCGGACCCAATTTGCTGCCAGCCTGGTGACGCTGCTTAAGGCGGCATCGATCAGCGACGCTGAGCGGACCGTTCTGACCCAAGTCCAAGCTGAACTGGTGGCCGGCCACACCAATGACCGCTTGTGGCGCGCATTGCATCAAGGGTTGCAGCCATTGGCCCGCCAGCGGCGATTATCGCATCCGGTGTTGCCGTGGTACAACACGGTGCAAGCCTTGCAAAGCGGCACCACCCCGCCTAGCACAGGGATCACGCGATTGCACTGGTTTTAACTGTGAATCACGCAAAAAGCACTTATCCCGCATTGGTTATGCACAAGGGGATAAGTGCTTTTTAACATGGAAAATTATCCACAGGGGATAACTGCTTTATGGCAAATCGTTGCCAGCGGCTAAGTACACGTCATACCATTCTTGATGGGTCAAGGTGAAGTCGCCGGCTTCGGCGATTTCAGCGATGCGATCGGCATTGGTGGTGCCGGCGATCACTTGGAAGTCGCCAGGGATGCGCAAGATCCAAGCGGCAGCCACAGCGTTGACGTTGGTGTGATACTTGTCAGCCAATTCATGCAGCAAAGCATTGAGCTTCGGGAACTTCGGGTTGTCGATGAACACCCCTTCAAAGAAGCCGTATTGATATGGGCTCCAAGCTTGGATGGTCATGTGATGCAAGCGCGAGTATTCCAAGATCCCGTCGTCATGCGACACGGAACGCGGATCTTGCATGTTGGCGTGCAAGCCGAAATCGATCATCCCAGTGTGCATGATCGACAGCTGCAGCTGGTTGGCGAACAGGTGCTGGCCCACGGCTTGTTGCAATAAGGCGACTTGGCCGGGGTTGAAGTTGGAAACACCGAACTGGCGCACCTTGCCGGCATTCTGCAAGGTGTTGAAGGCTTCGGCGATTTCGTCTGGTTCCATCAAGGCATCAGGCCGATGCAGCAACAAGCTGTCGACATAATCCAAACCTAAGCGCTGCAAGCTGTGGTCAACGGCTTCCAGGATATGCGCTTTGGAGAAATCATAGGCTTTGCCAGGGCGAATGCCGACTTTGGTTTGGACCAGAACGTCATCGCGCGAGAAATCAGCTTGCTTCAAGGCTTTGCCAAAAAGCACCTCGGCGTCACCGTCGGCGTAAATGTCGGCGTTGTCAAAGAAGTTGATCCCTGAAGCATAAGCGCGGTTTAACAGCGCAGTGGCGCCTGCTTCGTCGAGTTTGGTGATGCGCATCACCCCTAAGGCGATGGGGCTGGCCAATAAACCTGAGTTGCCAAGATTGAGCTTTTGCATAAAGTGCACCTCCGAATATTTCAGTCTGCACATAGCTTAGCACAAGCAATTACCAAATGAAAGCGCCTTAAACATTGCCAAGTGCCACTGCAAAATGTTTTAATGAAAACGGATACCAGTCAATTCAGGCAATTAAGCATGGTATGATGGAGATAACGGGTTTAGGGTCAACTAATATTTTTATAAGAGGTACGGCATATGGCAAATGTAAACCGCGGATTCGTTGTGATCGGCGCGCAGGCGATCTTCTTTAGCATCACGAACTTGCGCACATTAGAAGAACTTGAGCGCGGCCAATATCCCATCGATGTCGGCCAAGACGTGTATGAAACACGGCGCATCGCTGCAGAAACAGTGGATTCAATGGTGACGGCTTTGGATGCCATTGGCCAATTGTTCCGCGATTATGGCATCAAAGACCAAACAGTGGTGGCCAGTCACAGCTTCTTTGAAGCGATCAATGCCCAGTTTGTTTGGGATCAATTGTTGTCGCGTACCGGCTGGCAGATCCAACATGCCACCTTGGCGCAAGAAGCCTTTTACCGTACCCAAGCGGTGTATGCGCGCTTTCCGCATTTTCGCGATATTACCCAAGTGGGCACAGTGCTGGTGGATATTTCCAGCGGTTCGGTGGAACTGGCGGTGTTTCATCATGGCGAATTCGGCTTCTCGCGCAACTTAAGCATCGGGCCGCTGCGGGTGTTTGAAGTGATGAGCGACTTGCAAGCCACGGTACCAAATTATGTCGAGGTGATGCGCGATTACATCGACAGCCGCCTGGTAGACTTCATGCGCTTGATGCCTAGCAACATCAAATATCACAACATGATCGTCATGGGCAGCAGCATGTCGTTGTTAGAAACGCTGATCCCCAGCGGTCAGTTGGCAGTAGAAACTGATCGTGAAGGCTTTGAGCTGATTTATGACGAAGTGACCCATGCCAGTGACCAGTATTTGATGGATGTTTATGGGCTGCCTAACGATCAAGTGTCGCAAGTGCTGCCGACGGTGATGCTGGTATGGCGCTTGGCCAAGGCGTTAAGAAGCGATCAGATCTGGTTGTCCAACTTGAAGATGCTTGATGGCATCGAGGTCAATGTTGCTTTAGACCAAGGCTATAAGCCGGTGGACCTGGATCCGACCAAAGAAATCGTGGTCAGTGCCATGAACTTGGCGCAGCGCTACCGCGTCGATCCGGCCCACCGCGATGCCACGGTGACTTTTGCTTTGCAGCTGTTTGATCGCTTGAAGAAACTGCATGGTATGGGCAAGCGCGAGCGCTTGTTGCTGCAAGTGGCGGCGATCGTTACTGACATCGGCAGCTTCGTGGCTACCCACAAACATTATCAACATTCAGATTATTTGATCCGCGCCAGTGAATTGGTAGGGCTGACGGCTGCGGAACAACAAATCGTCGCGTCGATTGCGCGTTTTCACTCCAGCAACAGTCCGCAAACCGACTTAGGCGACTTGCCGCCGATGGATGCCAGCCAGCGCCTGTTGATCGCCAAGTTGTCGGCGATTTTGCGGGTGGCCGACAGCTTGGATGCATCACGGCTGCAGAAGATCCAAAGCATTCGCGTGTCCTTGCGCGATGATAAAGTATTGATCATGGCCACTGCCAATGACGAGCTGGCGCTAGAGCGCTGGACCTTGCAGCGCAAAGGGCGCTTCTTTGAAGATGTGTATGGGATCCGGATCGAATTGAAGGGGAAGACGCGTATATGAGTACACATGATTTCACATCACCAAGCTATTTTGAAAACCGCGAGCTCAGCTGGATCGCCTTTAACGACCGCGTGTTGGAAGAAGCACGCGATCACAGCAATCCGCTGTTGGAGCGGGTGCGCTTCTTAAGCATCACCCAAAGCAACTTGGATGAGTTCTTCAATGTGCGGGTGGCATCTTTGCGCAAAATGGTTGCCGTGGATTACCACGAACCAGACGCCGCAGGCTTGACGCCGGCCAAACAGCTGGCAGCCATTGCCAAGTCCGTGCACCAAATGGTCGACAAACAATACAGCACCTGGAGCCGCTCGCTGCGCCCGGCTTTAGCCGAGCTGAAGATCAACTTATTGCCGTTTGATGCGTTATCAGAAAAGCAGCGCGAGTTTGTCGACAGTTATTTCCATCAAGAGCTGTATCCGGTGTTGACCCCGATGGGTGTAGACCCAACGCGGCCGTTTCCGTTTCTGGCCAACAACAGCTTAAACATCGCCATTCGCTTGCAGCGCCCAGAAGAGCTCAGCGATGACAAGGCGCATTCGTTTGCCATGGTGCAAGTGCCTAGCGTCTTCTCGCGGGTGTTGCGCTTGCCTGGCGCAGATAATGATTTCATCTTGTTGGAAGACGTCTTGCGCGCTTATGTCGGCGAGTTGTTCGTCGGCACCGTGATTCAAGAAACCGCCATGTTTCGCGTGACGCGCGATATGGATCTGGATGTGGCGGAAGAAGACGCGTCGGATTTGATGAAAGAGATTCAATCGCAGCTTAAGAAGCGCCAGCGCGGCAAGGTGATGCGCTTGGAAATCGATGCCGACATGAGCAAGTTCTTAAAGAAGCGCTTGGTCAAAGGCTTGGATGTGCCTGACAACTCGGACATTTACGCCATTAATGGGCCGATCGACTTGAATGTGCTGTCTGACTTGGTCAAAGCCGTGCACGGCCATGAAGACTTGGTGTATCCGCCTTTTCACGCGTATCGCGATCCGGCGCTGCAAGGCGACTTGTTTGCGCAGATCCGTGATCACGACATTTTCTTGCAGCATCCTTATGATTCTTTTGCCACAGTGGTGGATTTCATCCATCAAGCCGCCATCGATTCGCAAGTCTTAGCCGTTAAAATGACCCTGTATCGCGTGTCCAGCAAGTCGCCGATCATCGCTTATCTCAAACAAGCCGCGCAAAATGGCAAACAAGTCACAGTGCTGGTGGAACTCAAGGCGCGCTTTGATGAGGAAAACAACGTGCACTGGGCCCAAGAACTCGAGCGCGCCGGCTGCCACGTGATTTACGGCTTGGTGGGCTTGAAGACGCACTCCAAGCTGGCACTGGTAGTGCGCCGCGAAGAAGACGGCATCCGCCGCTATATGCATATGGCCACTGGCAATTACAACGACGTTACCGCCAACTTCTACACCGATATGGGCTTGTTTACCGCCAATGCCGAAATGGGTGCCGACGCGTCGAATGTGTTCAACATGTTGTCAGGCTTTTCGGAACCGGCATATTTCCACAAGCTGGCGATTGCGCCGATCGGCTTGCGCGAAAGTTTGGTGCAATCGATCCACACTGAAATCGCCAACGCCAAAGCCGGCCGCAAAGCTTTGATCCGGATGAAAATGAACTCGCTGTCTGACGCAGATATGATCAAAGAACTGTACGCGGCTTCGGCCGCCGGCGTGACAGTGGAGTTGTTGGTGCGCGGGATCTGCAACTTGAAAGTCGGGATCCCTGGCGTTTCCGATAACATCACGGTGCATTCCATTGTCGGGCGCTTCTTGGAACACAGCCGCATCTATTATTTCTATGCTGATGGCGATGAGCGCTTGTATTTGTCCAGCGCTGATTTGATGAAGCGCAACTTGTCGCGGCGTGTCGAGTTGCTGTTTCCGATTTTGGCAGCGCCGGTACATCAGCGGGTGATGGCGATTTTTGATACGATGTGGGCCGATACATTGAAAAGCCGCGTCTTGCAGCCAAATGGCGAGTGGGAGCGCGTGGATCTGCGCGGCGTGGAGAAGATCAACGCCCAAGAAGTCTTTATGCAAGAAGCCGAGGCCAAAACCCGCGCCGCCCAAGCCCAGCAAAAGACTGCCGACCCGACAGACGCGCACCGCTTCCAACCAATGAAAGCACCAGAAGAAAACCAGAGCGGAACAGACCGCACTTAGCGGGTCAGGTAGCCTAGCCATCGTGCTTGCGGCGTACTTTGCCGCGAGTGCGATGGCGTAGCTAACTGCACCCGCGTTGGTCTGTGAAGCTCGACGAAAACCAGAGCGAAGTGGCGCGAACTTAGCGGTGGATATAAGGCGGGATGACATTTGGGCGAACTTTGCCCAAGTGGCGTCACGCCTTATATCACGCCGCGTTGCGCCACGCAGCTCGACGAAGACTACTACCGGTCAGGCCCGGACCGGTGTTGCTTCGGCACGTGGGGGCGGCAAGCCGGCGCAGGCTGTGCGGCCGGCTGCAACCGCGCAAAGTGCGGCGCGTTTTTCGCCTAAGTTTGGAGCCAGGTTCGCTTTGCTCACTTGCTGTCTCCAAACTTGCCGCGATCAGCACCGCAAGCCTTGCACAACCCGCAAGTCTTACGGTGCTGATCGTTTCACGGCCTGACCGGCTTGCCGCCCCCACGCGCCTACGCACCGCCGGTCCTACTGTACTCGTATCAGGTTAGGCGTTCATCGCGATCCTTGCAGGCCAACTCTAATGCGGCGAGGTTAGGGGGGATCAGATACTCGGACGAAACTGCTTTGTGGGTAAGTGAATTCATCGCTTACCGTTATACTTCCTGATGTTAGAGTTCGAGGATGTGAGACTTTATATTAAGCTTCGTAACATATCCACAGGCGGTGTGCATAGGCCTTTGTTGCGGTTTGCTGTGGATGTGTTCCTGACAATGGGCTGTGAATTGTGGTTAACTCTTGAGGATGGTTGTGCGAAACGTTGCGCAATGAAACATATCCACAGGAGGAAAACATGGCGATGATGATTGGCTTGGTACCGGCGTTATTTTGGGGTGTGCTGCCGGTATGGATCCGCAAATTTGCAAAGGGCAACGCGCGCCAACAGTTGCTAGGCACGACGATCGGGATCGCGGTGGTCGCAGCGGGGTTGACGTTGGTCTTGCATTTGCGAGTGGATCTGGTGTCGGCAGGGTTATTCTTCTTGTCGGGGTTTTGTTGGAGCTTCGGGCAAGGCGGGCAATACGAAAGTTATGAGCGGCTGGGCGTCAGCACCACGATGCCGTTGTCCACGGCGCTGCAGATCATTGGCAACAGTGTGATCGGCGGGCTGGTGTTTGGCGAATGGCAAGGTGTTCAAGATGTGCTGCTGAGCATTCTGGCGCTGGCGGTGTTGATCGTTGGGGTCTTGTTGACCAATGGGCGAATGCACAGCACAGGGCGGCTGGTGGATTATTTGTTGCTGGTTGGCTCAACGGTTGGGTATTGGGGATATTCGGCGCTGCCGCATTATGCGCATGTTTCGAGTAATCTCAACGGTTTTTTGCCGCAGGCGCTGGGGATGTTGGCGGCGGCTTTGGCGATCAGCATGACGCATCCGCAAGAAATTAAACAGATGGGGATGGTGCGAAACATTTCCTCTGGGTTGATCTTTTCTGTAGCAGCGGCGACTTATCTGGTATCCTTGTCCATGAACGGATTAGTCAATGCCTTCGTCTTGTCGCAAATGAACGTGATCGTGGCCACTTTGTTAGGCGGCATCGTGTTGCATGAGTTTGCGCATGGGCAAGGTACGAGAACTGCCGCTGGTTTAGTGGTGCTGTTAGTTGGTGCGACGTGGTTGGTGACGATCTAAGGAGAAGTATGGAACATTTTGGTGTGATCGATTTAGGCAGTAACTCTGCGCGCTTAAGCGTCTGGACAATCGATGCAGATGGTGATGTGAAGCAAGTGCTGCGGCTTAAAGAAATGGTCCGCTTGTCAGAAGGCATGGGGCCACAGCGGATCTTGCAAGAAGCCGCGATGGTGCGGACGATTGCGACGCTGACGAACTTCAAGGCGGCCTTGGCGGATCTGGAAGCGTTGACGCTGGTGGCTTATGCCACAGCGGCGACGCGCCAAGCCGCTAACCAGAAGGAATTCTTGAAGCGCGTGAAGAAAGCCGTGGGCATCGACATCGAAGTGATTCCTGGCACCAAAGAAGCAATGCTGGATTACAGCGGGGTGATCAACACCTTGCCGATCCAGAATGCCTTGATCATGGACACCGGCGGCGCTTCAACGGAGCTGATCTTAGTCCAAAATGGCAAGTGCCAGCATGTGGTGTCGATTCCTTTTGGCGCGGTAAATCTTAGTGAGCAGTACCTGCCCGGTCCGCATGTGTCGGCGGTGGCGCTGTTTGAATTGATCACGGCGATCAATCGCATCTATAATTCGATTTGGTGGCTGCGCAAAGCTCAGAATCTGCCGATCGTGGCGTTAGGCGGGTCCAACCGTACCTTGGCCAAGATCCAACGCCGCGTGGATCAGGCGCCGGATTACGAAGACATTCATGGCTACCGCATGCCTACCGAGCAAGTCAACACGGTATTCAAGAAAGTCGTTGGCGCTGATCTTGAATCACGCAAAATGATCCCAGGGCTGGCCAAAGACCGCGCCGACATTATCGTTGGCGGCATGGTACCAGTGGTGATGATGATCCGCTACTTGGATTCGGATCGGCTGACTTTCTCGCAATACGGCTTGCGCGAAGGCGCCTTGTATCAATATCTAGCCGATAAGAAGTAGTTAAGATAAGCGCCTGCAGCTGGTGTCTGCAGGCGCTTATGTTATAGTCAAGTCACCGCGATAAGCGGCTAATACTCTTGTGAACGGAGCGATTCTCATGAAGAAATTCTTATTCACCCTTGGTGCGTTGGCGCTGGCTGTGATCGGCTTTGCGGCACGGCCAGTCCACGCTGATGATACTTGGCAGCCGGTGGCCACCCTTGGCACCAGCTTGACGGCAGATCAGAAATCCGGCACTTTGTCGACATTGGAGAAAGCTGCCAACTTAAGCTCAGTTTCACAACTGACAGTCAATGGCGATACCTTAGTGAAATATCTCAACCCCAGCGGTTCGACTTTCACCAGCAGCAGCGGCGTGTGGTCTTCAGCACTGGTGCAGAAAACTAGCAGCGGCGGCATCAATGTGACGATCGTACCGTATAACGGCACCAACAATATCACCACCATCACCAGCGACCAATACCGCAACGCGGCGATCACTGCCGGCGTCACCAACGCTAACTTATTCATTACCAGCGCCGTCAAAATCGACGGCTCAGGTGCTTTGGCTGGGGTGTACGCGGCGTTTGCACAGAATGGGCAAACCTTGAATGCCAGTCAGATCAACGCGGCACAAAGCGAGGTCAACACCTTGTCTGACATCACTGACGCCAATAAGAATAAAGACGGCTACTCCGACAAGCAGCTCAACAACGCCGTGGCTGGCATGAAGAAGGACATGGCGACGCAATCCAACTCCGGTGAGCAAACCTTGTCGCAAAACACCATCGGCAATATTGTCGACTCGCAGCTCAAAGCCAATAACTTGACCAATGTGATCAACAACAATCAACGGACTCAGATCATCAACTTAATGGTCAAGATCCAAAACTCCGGCGCCTTGAAGTCCAGTGATTTCAAGGCCCAAGCCTCCAAACTAGCCAGTTCCATCCAAGCTTCTGCCAAGAACTTGTTTGGCAAACTCAAGAGCTTGAATACACCAGAAAATCGCAACTTCTTGCAAAAGATCGGCGATGCGATCATGAACTTCTTTAAAGGCATTATCGCCTGGATCCAAAGCCTGCTATAAACCAAAGCAAAATGGTGTGGTTTATAGCAGGTCAGGCAGCCTAGTGATTGTGCTTGAGGCGTTTGTTGCCCAAGCACACATTTGCGTTGTGCTGCGCAACGCGACAAAGAAGTTGCAGCGGCGCGTCCTTAACGGGTGCGGTTAGCGACACAACTCAACGATTTAAGTGCCAGCCATTGCGTCAGCTGCTATTTTGGCAGCTGGCGCATTTTTTGAATTCTGCGGTAAAGCTTTGCTGAGCTTGAGTTTTGACGAAATGTTTCACGTGAAACATTTTGCTGGGATCCGAGCAATCACGGCAATAGCAACCTGGTATCGTCTGGCTGCGCAAGCACGGGGACTAGGCTAATTGACCCGCTAAACCCGCTTTGCTCCGCTCTGATATTATTTCCCGGGCAATTTGCCCCGTATTGGTGGTTTGGGAATCGTTGTCCAGCAAGCATTCCAGCCAAACACTAAGCTAGGTTTGGTATAATGGCTATATTGATACTTTTGGAGGAACACTATGAAGAAACGGTATTGGGTAGGTGCCATGCTTGCATTAGTGCTGTTTTTCGGCGGCAATCGGGTGAATGCGGCGGAGAATCAGTACGTTAGCGACCACGCCAATGTGTTGACAGACAAGACAAGGCAACAGATCCAAACCATCAACGACAAGACCTTCGCTAAATTGCCCGGGCATCCGCGTTTGGCGGTGGAGACCTATCGGCATGTGCCAGGTGACGACGTGGCTGCCTTTAAGGCTAAGCGATTTGAACAGCTTGGCATCGGTGATGACGATTGGGACAACGGTTTATATTTTGTTCTGGCCACACAAGATCACAAATACGGTTTAGAAGTCGGCTATGGCTTGGAAAGCGCCTTGCCTGATGCAACCAAAAGCCAGATTGTCACTGAGCTGGCGAAAGGCCGCTTACAGGCTGGGAAATACGATGCGGCAATGCGCATCATTGTACGCAACATCGCCGCTACCTTGGTGCAAAACAAAAGTGCGATTATGGCACCAGCGGACATTGCGGCCCAAAAGGCGGCAGCCAAGCGCCATCGGCTGTTAATGTACGCGGTAGTCGCGGTTCCGCTGGCAGGGCTGGTGTTTTTGATTGGTCGGCATCGCCGCCGCAAGCGCAAATTGCAAGCGGCGCTGACTGATGCGCATATGCCGCTGTTTGGCGGCTTGCCTCAAGCCGAACAAGAGCGGTATCGTCATGCGCTGCATGCACCTTGGTGGCGGGCGTTTCCAAGTGATGTTGACGTGTATTTGCGAGCTGATTTTGCTGAATACATTCAGTGGCATCTGGCAGAAATCGTGTTACGCATGCGGCCAGATGCACCAACCCCGCTGTTTGCTTATGCCAGCGTCGACTTAGACGAACCCGTGGATACGATCGTTAATGCGCCGGATCTGCCTGCTTTGTTGCAGCAGGTGCAGCCAGCAGTGACTGAACAATTGGCGCCTTATGCAAGGTACTTGCCGGCTTTTCAAGCATGGCGCAAGAACTTGTTACTTCAAGACAAACAAGACGTGTGGCGCGAGTTTACTGAGAATGTGCACCCTGAAGACCAGGCGCTGTTGGCTGAAGAAGCAGCGCAAGTTGCGACTTTTGAAGCCATCAGGCGGCATTTGGCTGGTGAAGATGCCAGCAACTTGGATTTAGCAGTGTTGCCGGTGTGGGTCGATCGCGACTATGGCACAGTTGACACGACTAGTGATGATCATGATGATTTTGGCAGCGGCGACGGGTTCGGCGGTGGCGATTCTGGTGGCGGCGGCTTTGATGGGGGCTGGTGAGTTTGACGCCAGGCGTGGCGTTACGGCATAATGAAAGGATAAGTCACGCATAAACGGGGGAACGCTTATGGTAATCGGATTGATCTTGATTGGGATCGTGGTGGTGTTAACCATTGTCTTGGGCCTGCTGAACTACCGCATTGGCAAACGCGGCCAGCCGCGCAAATATGGGGTGATCATCCCAGTGGCGTATTTTGTCATTCGCGTGGCAATGACCGCTATGGCGCATGGCAAGAATGGCAGTGTGACCTCCAGTGTCACAGGGGCGTTAATGGTGGCTGCGATTTATTATGTGTTGTACCTTTATGGCACCCGCAACCAAGTCAAGAAGTGAAGAGGCAGTTATGTACAGAATGATCGTATCAGACCTGGATGAAAGCTTATTACGCACCGATGGCAGCGTGTCGCCTAACGATATCGCGACGATTGCGCGCCTGCGGGCTGCAGGGGTCAAATTTGTGCCTAACACCGGCCGCGGCTTCCAATCCGTTCAGCCGCTGCTGAAAGCCATCGGCACGTATGGCAAAGCCGGACAATATGTGATTTCGTATAATGGCGGCGCGATCATTGACAATGAATCCGGCAAAATCGTGGCGTCGACGCCGCTGCCTTTTGCCGTGGCAGATCAGATCTTTCGGCTGGCAGCGGCGCATGAAGAATTAGGCGCGCATATCTACACGTTCGATCATGCTTATGTGTATCGGCCGTCAACCAGCGAACTGGCTTATTTGAAAAATCGCGGCGTCGGCTACACCTTGTGGCATGACGACAATTTACAAGCGCTAGCGGGCCAGCAGCTGGCCAAGGTGATTTTCCAGCATCCGGACTTGGCGGTGCGGCAAGCTTTCGCCGCAGAAGTGGCGCAGAAAGTCGACTATCAGCCAACGGTCAGCTATTCGTCTAATCGCTATGTCGAATTCAATCCTGCCGGGATCGATAAAGGCGACGCGGCCATTGCTTTGGGCAAGTTGTGCGGCATCAAGCCTGATGAGATCATCGGCCTTGGCGACAATCTCAACGATATGGCGATGATCAAGAAAGTGGGCTTAGGCGTGAGCGTTCATAATGGCGTGCCGGCCATCAAAGCCGCGGCCAAGCTGGTGTTGCCGGTGGACAATGACCATGATCCGGTGACGAAGCTGGCTGAGTTGGTATTTGAATGATAATGTAACGAATCCGGCGTGACTGAAAAAAATTAGTCGCGCCGGATTTTTGATGTGGTTTTATCGTTGAGCTTCGCAGGATAACTGTTGAGTTAGTAATCACGGTGTACCAAGCTCACAATTACCCTATGTTGTATTAATTCAACGTTTTATACGATATAATTGATTGGCAGAAAAGTTTAATGAGCGGTGGTACTAACTCTGAAAGAGGGTGGGTCTTATGGTGTAACAACCTTAGCGTCGTATTCTGAAAGAAGGGAGTACAGCAAGGCTTGTGATTGGTGCGATTGCATCAGTTGCAGCCATCATCGGTATGTTAGTGCTATTGGTCAACGTGATAACACGTTTGATCAAATCACTAACACGTCTGCTTTGTGCGAAGCGCTTGCTGATGGTGGCGTTCGGAAGAATCCGAAAAAAATGAGCAAGCAAAAAGCCGCTTCATACTTTGGCGAGATACTAGCGGCTTAGAGCTTGTCTATTGTTGACCACCGTTCTTAAAACGGTTCTGCTGGGGCGTGGCCTTTTACAGAGGCCACGCTCTTTGTGTTTCTATTATATCATCACTTAAGCTAAGTGAGAACCACAACACGTATATTCGGGGGGCGTTGAGCTGCGCAACCCGACGCGGCGTGATCTAAGACGAGACGCTGCCAAGGCGAAGAGCGCGTTTGCATTGTCTTGTCTCATATCCACCGCTAAATTCGGGCCGCTGCACTTGAGGTGTATAAAAACGGGGCCGTCTTCTGACAGCCCCAAGCATCAATGAGTCAATGCCACGAATGCGCAGTAGCCGAAAGTCCATAACACTACCGCAATGAACAAGATCCCTGCTTTATGGGCGCCGTTGGTGCGCTTGAAATCAGCCACCGTTGTGCCGAAAACGTCCACAGCGAGCTCTTGTGCCCACTTCCCGCGGTAGATCTGAACCCCGATTGCCATCATGGCAACAAACAAAACAGCTAACACGAGCCATACAAATAACTCTGCAGCCATCACACTCATCCTCCTATAACCAAGCATTGGACTTGGAAACCAGCCGAAACAGTGTTTGCGTTGACCCAGATCCCTTATGCAGACTTCTCTGCATTATTATTATAGCGCTTTCGTGAATTAATGTGAACGATTTCACAGGAACGATAAATGATTTTCCTCAAAAGCGTCGTCCATGGAAGATCTTGTAATTGCCATATCCGCTTCACAGATTCGTCATACTTCACCGGTAGTATTAACAACATAGAAACGAGCTACCTCGCAAGTTTCTATCCCACTTTTTCATTTTTTACTCCTCCTAAGTAATACCCCAACCCCTGATGCCGCCAAGCCCATGGCGGCTTTTTTTGTACCAGAGCGGAGCAAAGCGGGTTTAGCGGCGGAGATAAGGCGGGATGACGTTTGGGCGCGCTTGGCCCAAGCGGCGTCACAGCTTATATCACGCCGCGTTGCGCCACGCAGCTCGACGAAACCCAGAGTGGCGCAGTCCGCACTTATCTCGCACTGTATCCGCTCGCATCCAAGTTGCCCAGGGTGCTTTGACGCGCTATGATATTGGCAAGTGATTAATGGGGGTGCACGGGATTGCCGACATACGATGAGGTGTTCTTGACGCCGGCGGACTTAACGAAGCTGCAAACATATCAAATGTTCACCAAGCATCCAGGGGAAAGCTTGACTGTGCGGCAGTTGGCGGCGTTTCTGGGGTGGCATTATCAAGCGGCTTATGCTGCGGTGCAAGAGCTTGCGCAAGATCTGGAAACCATTAGCGGCGAGTCGCAGTTTGCGTTGAAAACCGCCTTGCTCAAAGGCGATGGTCGCGTGTTGGCCGTTGATGCTTATCGCTCGTGGCTGGCGCGGCAGAATTTGAATTATTAGCTGGTCGATTATGCCTTGCGCGATCCGCTGCCTAGTGCCACGGAATTCATGGCGACGCACTACATCAGCCGTCCGACGTTGTTGCGGCGGTTGCATCGGATCAATGCGCTTGGTGCCGAATATGGGGTCGTTTTATCCAATGACTTGCAGTTCGAAGGCGCAGAGGGTAATATTCGCTACTGTTTGTATGCTTTTTACTGGTGGGCGCATCGCGGGCAGTATTGGCCATTTGCTGCCACGACGCAGGCCAAAGCGCACACGTTTGCTGAATGTGTCAGTATCGTAGCGCCGACGACTTTTGAAGCGACGCAGAATGACTTGTTCATCGGTGTGATCTTCACGCGGGTGGGCAAGCACTTAGACCCAGCAGACAGTCCCTTGTTGGCAGGCTTGCGCAAGCGCATCAATGAATCTGGCAGGATCATCACGAATCCCGCACCGAAACAGATCCCAGATGAAGCCATCACCTTGTTTCATTATTTTCAATTGTCGCGGCCGCGCTTTGATTGGCGCAAGCGCGGGCAAGCGGCGCTGCGCCAAGAAGTGGCGTTATTGGCTGATTCGCATTGCCAAGCCGTTGCCAATCAGTTAGGCGCGGTGATCCAACAAGCCGCGCGCCATCAACAAGCGCTGCCGCCGGATCTTTGTGCCAATTTGTTGCGGCTGACTTTTGGCTATGCGTTGTTTAACGGGACTTTGCCGATCCCGGATGATTACGTGGATGGCACGCGCGGTTATGGCTACGATCCAACGGTTCAAGCCGGTTGTTTGCAAGTGTTGGCTGATTTGCCGAATCAAGCCGATAATGCCGGCTATAAGCGCGGCAGTGCCATGTTGGCGCTGCAAGTGGCGACATTGGCGGTGCCATTCTTGCGGTATCAAGATCACGGGGATCGGCTGCTGGTGGAAGTGTGTGTACCGCCAGACTCGCCAGGCTATGCTCGCTTAGTGGAGTTTCTCAATGTGGTGCCTTGGACAGCCCAACGCGTTCAAGCGCGCGGCGACTTGATCATTCTGGATCCAGAAGCCACGCCTTCATTGACGGCGCAGCGCCATCCGGAACGCTGTTATCCGTGGTGGGCTGAGGCAATCGATATGCCGGCTTATCAAGCAGGCTTAGTCGCCCATATTATGGCCTTACATACCGCCAAGTTCGGCGCGGCACCGCAGGTCGTCAATCTTGACGGTCATGATGTCGATGATGAAGCGGATTCGACGGCTGGATGAGGTTCTTAATTGATGCGTGCAACAAACGTGAGCTAGTAAATGCTGAACACGAATTTCGTAATTATCCGGGCATAAGTGCAACCTAACAGGAGTATCTGTAAGTTAAAGATCGAGGTGTCAATAGATGGCTCATTACATTACCGGTAAGCAACGCAGAACAAAGAGTAATCCAATTCTTGATGAGGAACGGCGGGAGGCGGAGGAATATCAACGAACCGTTCGACTCAAGATGCTGGTTGCTCGAGGCTTGATGACCCAGGAGGAGGCGGACAAACAACTTAAGAGAAAGTATCATCGCGAGTTGTCGCCAGCTCAAAAAGCTTCATTTGCCAAAGGACAAGTGTCAAAAGCTTTCGGTAAGAAGCAGGCCCGACGTGAATCAGAAAGTATGAAAGTATGGTATAAGAAACGGTAATTAGGTCAGAATATGTATAATTGACGGTTCTTCCAGGTGCTTGTGTACCAAAATCACACAAAAATACCTTCCCACCATCGCAATCGTGAGGGCGGGAAGGTATTTTGATATAAATGGCTAAGCGCGGTTGAGATACCGCTTCAAGAAGTCTTGGGTAGCTGGCAGCTTAGGGTGTTCGAAGATCTCTTGCGGGGTGCCGACTTCGGCGATGACGCCTTCGTTCATGAACACCACGCGGTCAGAAACATCTTTGGCAAAGGCCATTTCGTGGGTGACGACCAGCATCGTCAAGCCGGTAGTGGCCAGCTGCTTCATCGCGTTTAAGACATCGTCGACCATTTCCGGATCCAAAGCCGATGTTGGTTCATCAAACAGCAGGACTTCCGGATCCATGGCCACGGCGCGGGCAATCGCCACACGCTGTTTCTGGCCGCCGGATAATTGATCAGGCTTGGCGTTGATGAACGGGTCCATGCCAACTTGTTGCAAGATCGTCAAGGCGTGGGTCTTGGCTTCTTGGGCATTGCGCTTAAGCACCGTGGTTTGCGGGGTGACAACATTATCCAGCACGGTTAAGTTATTGAATAAGTTGAATTGCTGGAACACCATGCCTACTGCGGCGCGATAATGCGGCAAATCGAAGTTCTGATCGAGGATGCTTTTGCCGTGGAATAAGATATCGCCGCCGGTTGGTTCTTCCAATAAGTTGATGTTGCGCAACAAGGTGGATTTCCCAGAACCGGAGCGGCCAATGATGGAGACAACTTCGCCTTGGTGGACGTCGAAGTTGATGTCAGTCAAGACTTCATGAGTCCCGAAGGCTTTCTTGAGGTTCTGCACTTGAATGATCACGTCGCTCATTTTCCCGCCTCCTTAGGGGTTTGGATCTGCATTTGGTTGTTCATGACGTTATAGTTCTTCGGCCCATCGATATGCTTTTCGATCAAGCGGAACAAGCGGCTGATGGTGAAGGTCAAGATCAAGTAGATGCCGCTGACGATCAGGTAAGTGTGGAAGAACTGGAAGTTCTGGCCCGCCACCGTTTCGGCAGAGAAGAACAGTTCGGAAACTGAAATGACAGACAGCACCGACGTATCCTTGATGTTGACGATGAATTCGTTGGTGACGGCTGGCAGCGAGTTGCGCACCGCTTGCGGCAAGATGACTTTCATCATGGTTTGCAAGTGGGTGAAGCCCAGCGCATGCGCGGCTTCAAACTGGCCTTCATCCACGGAGATGATCCCGCCGCGGATAATTTCAGAGATATACGCCCCGGTGTTGATCGAGACGATCACTAAAGCAGCCATGGTCTTGTTCATGTTGATGCCAAAAGCTTGGGCAGCCCCATAATACAAGACAGCGGCTTGCACGATCATTGGCGTGCCGCGGAAGACTTCGATATAAACTGCCAGCAGCCAGTTGATCACAGCTTGTAAGCCGCGCTTGCCTTTGGCTTTAGGCTTGGGGATGGTGCGGATGATGCCGACTAACAAGCCGATGATGAAGCCGACGATGGTGCCGACCAAAGAAATCAGCAAGGTCATGCCGGTGCCGCGCAGCAGCATCGGACCGTAGTGCTTCAAGATGTTCATGAACCAGTTGCCTTGGCTGGCGGTGTTTGGCTGCACAGCCACGGCTTCTTTCATCATCTTGTTGCGCTCGGCAGTGGAGATCTTGGCCAATTCTGCGTTGATCTTGGCCTTATCAGGATCTGCTTTGCGCAAGCCAATGGCCAAATCGACGTCTTCTGGGTTGGTTTTGAAGCCGTTGGCCTTAGAGAACTTGAGGTAAGTCAGATCTGGGTTGGCGTCTTGGGCGGTGATGCCTTCTGGGACTTCAGAGACATAACCGTCGATGGTGCCGGATTCCAAAGCCACCCGCATGGCAGGGAAGTTGTTCATGGCTTCTTCTTTAATGACGCCTTTCATTTGCTTGATGGCTTGATAATGGAAAGTCGACAATTGCGCGGTGATCTTGGCGCCTTTGAAGTCTTTGATGCTTTTGGCTTTGGCGAACTTGGAATCACGCCGCACCACCACCGTCAGCTTGGAGGCATAGTAGGTGTTGGTGAAGTCAATGGTTTTGCGCCGTTCTGCAGTTGGCGACATGCCGGCGATGATCGCGTCGATTTTGCCGGAAGTCAAAGCTGGCGGCAAGCCGTCCCAGCTGGTTTTGACGACGATGACTTTCTTGCCGATGGCTTTGGCCACTTTCTTGGCCATTTGCACATCGTAGCCATTGGCGTATTCGCTGGAGCCTTGGATCTTCACCGCGCCGTTAGCGCTGGTGGATTGCGTCCAGTTAAACGGCGCATAGCCGGCTTCCATGCCGACTTTCAAGGTGCCGCTGGCGCTGACTGGAGCCGGCGCAGCCAGCGCCAAGAACATGGCGATCGCTGCGATGACCCCGCTAAGGGTGAGCCACACTTTCTTCATAACAAGTTCCTCCTTCGTGTTTTGCCAACCGAAGGAATAGAGAGAACATAAAGAGGACCGACAATATTAGAAAATTGTCGGTCCCCGATTTCGTTGTTAAACCAAATCTAGCGCTCCGCATTGCTGCGACAGTCCAAGCGATGTTGTCGCTTGGCCCAACCTAAGGCGCGCCGAATCGCGCCGAAGATTTCGGCGGGGATGCTTAAGGCAATTTCAATGGGCTTCGGCCCTCCATTGCGTTCGTCACCACCCGCGACCTCTATTTCTTGGTGGATATTCACTTGTCTGGCGTTGAGTATAACCCAAGCAGTCACCAACCGTCAATCACCCATGGCCGCTAAGCTGACATCAGCCTAAGTCGTAAGGGATATCCTACACCAACAACTCAAGAACAAGGAAAACGATTGCCGAAAATTAAGAAGCGTTTTCTCTGTTAGTAACGCATGTAAATCGCCGCTGACGTGCAAACGCCGAGCTTATACCGGCCCGCTTTTACCGGCTTTGCCTGCATTCATGCAAGCTTTAGTCCAGAAAAATTAACAAAAAAATATTCGGCTCAGTCCCAGCGGCATAGACCTTTCATGAAAACGCTCGATTTTACGTCAAGAAAGGGATTGCAAAACCCGCGGGAGAACGGCATACTAATTTCTGGGGATTCATTTACCGGTCATATTCTGCGCACTTTTATTATTTATTCAGCGCAGCGTAGACTGCACCCAAATATTATTTAGGAGGCGACAAACAATGGTCGGAATCATTCTTGCTAGTCACGGGCAATTCGCCGCTGGCATCAAGCAATCTGGTCAGATGATCTTCGGTGAGCAAGAGAAAGTCGAAGCAGTAACTTTCATGCCTAACGAAGGCCCAGACGACCTCAAGAAGCACCTTGAAGAAGCCATTGCGAAGTTCGGCGAAGACGACGAAGTGTTGTTCTTAGTCGATCTGTGGGGCGGTTCACCATTCAACCAATCCAACGGTTTGTTCGAAGCACATAAGGACAAGTGGGCAATTGTCACAGGGTTGAACCTGCCAATGCTCATTGAAGCTTATGGCTCACGTCTGTCGATGACCTCGGCACACGAAATCGCAGCACACTTGGTGGAAGCAGGGCGCGATGGCGTCAAGATCAAGCCGGAAAGCCTGGAGCCAAAGCCTGCAGCTGCGGCTGCACCAAAGGCCACTGGCGGCAATGCCGGCAAGCCAGGCAAGCTCGAATACGTGCTTGCCCGTATCGATTCTCGTCTGTTGCATGGTCAAGTCGCAACTGCTTGGTCCAAGTCTGTTAAGCCAACGCGTATCATCGTTGTTTCTGACAACGTGGCCCGCGATAAGCTGAGAAAGCAATTGATCACCGACGCCGCACCTGGCGGCGTCCATGCCCATGTTGTGCCAGTTGATCAAATGATCAAGATCGCCAAAGACGATCAGCACTTCGGCGGCGAACGTGCACTGCTATTATTCGAAACGCCTCAAGACGCTTTGCGTGCCATCGATGGCGGCGTACCGCTTAAAGAGCTCAACGTTGGTTCCATGGCGCACTCTGCAGGTAAGGTACAGCCTAACAAGGTCTTGGCTTTTGACCAAGATGACATCGACACTTTTGGTAAGTTGAAGGCTGAGGGCATCAAGTTTGATGTTCGCAAGGTTCCGACTGATTCCAAGGATAACATGGACGCGATCTTGAAGAAGGCGCAAGACGCCTTGAACGCGGCTAAATAATTATGAAGCGCTGTTGAAGCGCACGACTTTTCCTACAAAAAGGGAGGATACTACAATGTCTTTGAATTTCATTCAAATCATCCTAGTCCTCATCGTTGCATTCTTAGCTGGGATGGAAGGGATTCTTGATGAATTCGAATTCCACCAACCAGTTGTGGCTTGCACGTTGATCGGCTTGGTTACTGGCCAATTAGTGCCATGTATCATCTTAGGCGGCAGCTTACAGATGATCGCTTTAGGCTGGGCGAACATCGGTGCCGCTGTTGCGCCTGACGTTGCCTTGGCATCTATCGCATCTGCTATCATTCTGGTTCTTGGCGGCCAAGGTAAGGCGGGCGTTTCTGCCGCCGTTGCGCTGGCTGTGCCGCTGGCCGTTGCCGGCTTGCTGCTGACGACTTTGGTTCGTACCATTACCACTGGTATTGTGCATATCATGGACCACGCTGCTGAAGAAGGTTCCTTCTCCAAGATCGATTTATGGCAATGGATCGCCATTTCCTTACAGGGTCTGCGTATCGCGATTCCTGCCGGCTTCGTCTTAGCCGTTGGTTCCGGTCCTGTTAAGGCAATGCTTGATGCAATGCCGACTTGGTTAGTTGATGGCTTGTCCATTGGTGGTGGCATGGTTGTTGCCGTTGGGTACGCCATGGTTATCAACATGATGGCAACTGCTGAAGTATGGCCATTCTTCGCCATTGGCTTCGTGCTTGGCACTGTTACTGAGATCACCTTGATCGGTCTTGGTGCGATCGGTGTCGGCATTGCCCTCATTTACTTGAACTTGTCTAAGATGGGCGGTTCTGGCTCCTCCGATGGTGGTGCAAGTACCGGTACAGGTGATGCCGTTGGCGACATCATCGACAACTATTAGAAGGAGGTAGAACACAATGGCTGATCAGATCAAATTAACCAAAAAAGATCGTTGGGACGTCTGCTGGCGTTCAACCTTCCTGCAAGGTTCTTGGAACTACGAACGTATGCAAAACGGTGGCTGGGCTTACTCCTTGATCCCTGCCTTAAAGAAGTTATACACGACTAAAGAAGACCGCGTGGCTGCTTTGAAGCGTCACTTGGAATTCTTTAACACTCACCCATACTTGGCTTCGCCTGTTATCGGGGTTACCTTGGCGCTTGAAGAAGAACGTGCCAATGGCGCACCTGTTGATGACGTTACGATCCAAGGTGTCAAAATTGGGATGATGGGCCCGCTGGCTGGTGTCGGCGATCCTGTCTTCTGGTTCACGGTTCGTCCTATCTTAGGGGCCTTGGCTGCTTCCATGGCCATGTCCGGCTCCATCATCGGTCCAATCATTTTCTTCGTGGTTTGGAACATCATCCGGATCGCCTTCCTGTGGTACACGCAGGAATTCGGTTACAAGGCTGGTTCCAAGATCGCCGACGACTTGTCTGGGACCATGTTGCAAGATGTTACCAAGGGTGCTTCCATCTTAGGGATGTTCATCTTGGGTTCCCTGGTTGAACGTTGGGTTTCTGTCAAGTTCACGCCAACGGTTTCTGATGTTAAGCTTGATAAAGGCGCTTATATCGACTGGAATTCTCTGCCAGCTGGCGCTAAAGGTATCCAAAAGGCCTTACAAGATCAAGCGGCTGGTTTGTCTTTGACTGACCACAAGATCACCACTTTGCAACAGAACTTGGATTCCTTGATTCCAGGTTTGGCCGGCTTGTTGGTAACCCTGCTTTGCATGTGGTTACTCAAGAAGAAGGTCAGCCCGATTATCATCATCTTCGGCCTGTTCATTGTTGGTATCGTCTTGCACGTCCTGAAGGTTATGTAATCAGTTTTGGCAAGATTTCTGCGACTCGGGCATTCGTGTCCGGGTCGTTTTTAGTACCAGAGCGGAGCAGCCCGCACTTAGCGGTGGATATAAGGCGGGATGGCAGTTGGGCGGTTTTGGCCCAATTGACGTCACGACTTATATCACGCCGCATTGGGCTGCGCAGCTCGACGAAGAAACCAGTGCGCGCCACGGAGCTCGACGAAGACCACAGTCGTATCAGGCGTGGACTTGGCAAAGCCCGGACAGGTGTTGCTTCGGTGCGCGGGGAAAGCGTCGGCGCAGGCTGTGCGGCCGGTTCCAACCACGCAAAGTGCGCGTGTTTTCCACCTAACTTTTGAGCTTTGCACTCGCCTGCGGCTCGCCTTGCAAATCTCAAAAGTTGCCGCGATCAGCATAGCGAGCCAAGCACAAACCGCTTGTCTCACTGAGCTGATCGTTTCACGGCCTGACCGACGCTTTCCCCGCGCACCTACGCAACACCTGTCCTCCAGCATTCGAATCAGGTTATCTGATTGTTCGATGAACCGAAGTTGGCATGAGATGCATTGAGGGATTATTTATCAATCTTGAAGCACTGCAGTGTTGGCAGTGCAGTTTGACGAAGAAGCCAGCGCGATGCAAGGTTGGTTTCATGATGTGTCTCAGACTGGATGATTTGGTCTAAGTGACGCCACAGCATCTTCGCAATCGCAAAGCACCGCACTTGACGATTGCGGGTAGCACACGAAACAGTCTTAAGCCCGACGCCTGCAAGTTGCCGGGTCTGGTATAATGTAAGCAGAATAAGAGGGGAAACGGTGATTATCAATGGTCGAATCAGTTGTCGCTAAAGTTGAGTCGTTGAATTCTAAAGTCGAATACGAGACCAGAGGTACCAGTTACATGGGGCTGGGCGATTATGGCAAGATCATGGTCGGTGATCACGGTTTCGAATTCTATGACGATCGCAACATCAAGAATTACATCCAGATCCCGTGGAACGAAGTCGATGTGATCATCGCCTCGATCATGTTCAAAGGCAAGTGGATCCCGCGCATGGCGGTGCGTACCAAGAAGAACGGCACTTATACGTTCTCGTCGCATGATCCTAAAGCATTGTTGCGGGCTTGTCGCGAACATATCCCAGCAGATCACATCGTGCGGTCTTTGACTTTCTGGCAGGTGCTTAAGCCGGCGATCAAGAACTTTCCGACGATCATGCGCAACTTGCCGCAAACAATCAGTAATATTCCTAACAAGCTGCGCAAAATGGGCAATAAGCGCGCCAAATAATTGGCGAAGCATCGGTCACCTGAAAAGGCGGCCGATTTTTTTATGGGGTTGAATATTATTGGCGGCAAGCTTTGGTTGATGATAGGATGGAACCAGCGAAGATCTGGCAAGTCCATGGACGAGCGACCGGCATCGACGTATCTCGTCGCGGGGATACCGCGCGTTGTGGAGGAAGAAAGCTCATGGATGAATTATTTGCGCATGCGCCGGTACCTAAGGCGTACATGCACTTGGCACTGCCGGTGGTGTTGGGGATGGTGGCCAGCATGGTGTACAATCTGGCAGACACTTTCTTTGTCGCCCAAACCGGCAATGCTGATTTGGTGGCAGGGGTGACGTTAGGGGCACCGTTGTTTTCGTTTATGCTGGCGGTAGGCGACATTTTTGGGTTAGGCGGTTCAGCACTGTTGTCGCGGCTGTTAGGTGATGGTAAGCGCCAAGCGGTGCGGGCGTTGTCGAGTTTCTGCTTGTATGCGGCGATCGGCTTGGCGTTGGTGATCACCGCGGCGTTGCTGCTGTTCAAGCAGCCGATTTTGACGCTGTTAGGCGCAACTGCAGCCACGCGCGGGTATGCAGGGGATTTCTATACCATGCTTTCGCTTGGCGCAGTGTTTATCATCGTCTCGCTGGTGCCTGGCAACATCATTCGTACCGAAGGCTTGGCGCAACAGTCGATGATCGCGACGCTGGCCGGTACGGCATTGACGATCGTCTTAGATCCGGTGTTCTTGTTTGGCTTGCATTGGGGCGCAAGCGGCGTGGGCTTGGCCAATGTCTTAGGTTATGCGCTGAATACCGGCTTGTTGTTGTGGTTTACGCAACGCCGTGCCCAATATCTCAGCATTGAGCCGCAAGTGGCCAAAGCCAGTAAGCAGGCGCTGTGGGCGATTCTGGCAATCGGGATCCCAGCCAGCTTGACGAATTTCATGCAAAGCTTAGGCACAATGCTCTTAAACCAGCGTCTGGCCGCTTACGGTGCTAATGCGATCGCTGCGATGGGCATTGCGCAGAAAGTCTATATGATCGTGATGTTGATCATGGTGGGCTTTGCCTTTGGCGCCCAGCCGTTGATTGGTTATAACTTCGGCGCCAAGGCGCATCAGCGCTTGCAGGCGATTTTGCGCTTTGATTTTAAAGTGGAAATCGGTTATGCCGTCGTGGCTGCGGCGTTGTTGATGCTGTTTGCCAAGTCGCTGGTGGCGCTATTCATGGATCAGCCGCAAATCGTGGCGATGGGCAGTTTGATGATGCGGGCGCTATTGATCACGACGCCGTTTATTGGGGCGATCTTGGTGTTCACCACCGTGTTTCAATCAGTCGGCCAGCCGCTTGGGGCGTTGGTCATGGCTGTCGCTCGCCAAGGCGTGGTATTTGCCATCGCTTTGTGGCTGCTGCCGCAGTGGTTGGGCTTTGATGGCATCGTGTGGGCCCAAGCAGTGTCTGATGTGCTCACTTGTGCGATCGGCTACGGGTTGTATCGCCGCGGCAAGAAAGTAATGTGAGCTAAGCTGCCAATTTTGGCAGTTTTTTTGACAGGTTGTCAGACAAGATCACAAATCTGCTTGTTTGTGCGCGGCTAACGGCTATACTGACCCCATACCATAAGGGGGCTAAGATGATGCATTACGAAGAAGACTGTATCGGGCGGCTGGCGGTAGACGATAATGTATTGTATGGCATTCATACAATGCGCGCCTTGACCAATTTCCCGATCCGTGATGAAGCGACTGACACATTGCTGTTTCGCAGCTTGATCGTGATCAAGAAGGCGGCTGCGGCGATCAATGCCGAAGCCGGCACCTTAGATGCCGCCAAGGCTCAAGCCATTACTGACGCATGCAATGCGCTGTTGTTGGGCAAGCATCAAGACGCGCTAGTTGCGCCGGCCATTCAAGGCAGCGCTGGCACCAGCGTCAACATGAACGTCAATGAAGTGCTGGCCAAGCTGGGGATGCGGCTGCATCCAGAGCTCACCTTGCATCCCAATGATGATGTCAATCAAAGCCAATCGACTAACGATACCTACCCGACTGCCGGACGCATGAGCTTGTTGATGGCCCAACCAGCTTTGCTGAACGCTTTGGCCAAGTTGTGCCATGCGCTGTTGACCAAAGCCGACGATTATGCCGAAGTGGTCAAAGTCGGCCGCACCCAACTGCAAGACGCCACGCCTTTGACTTGGGGGATGAGCTTTCGCGCGTATACAACCATGTTGACGCGCGATATGCGCCGCATCAAACAAGCCGGGGCGGCCTTGGCTATGGTCAACCTTGGCGGCACAGCGGTGGGGACTGGCCTTAACGCCAGCGATTATTATCGCAGCCATATCGTGGCTCGCGTGGCGGAGTTAAGCGAGCTGCCGCTGCAATTGGCTGATGATTTGATCGATGCCACGCAGAATGCCGACGATTACGTCCAATATTCCGGCGCCTTGAAAGCTTTGGCGGTAGATCTGACCAAGTTGTGCAATGACTTGCGGTTGCTTGGCAGCGGTCCGCAAGCCGGGTTCAATGAATTGAAGCTGCCGCCGCGCCAAGCCGGCAGCTCGATCATGCCAGGCAAAGTCAATCCGGTGATTCCGGAAGTGGTTAACCAAGTGGCCTTTGAAGTGATGGGCCATGATTTAACGGTGACGATGGCCGCCAGTGCCGGGCAGCTGGAGCTTAACGCATTTGAGCCAATCATTTTTCGTGATTTGCGGTTGAGTCAAGATGAGCTTAACTCGGCGCTGCGCACATTATGCGACAATTGCATCGCTCAGCTGCGCGTCAACACGTCACACAGTATTGATAACGTCCAGCACTCTGCTGTGGCGGCCACGGTGTTGAATCCGTATCTGGGCTACACCAAAACGACGGCCTTGATCCAAAAGGCGGTCGCTTCCGGCCGCAGTGTGCCAGCGCTGCTGAAAGCGCAGCGGTTGATGCCGGATAGTTTGATCAGTCACTTATTTTCCCCGGCAGTGTTGACCAATCGCATGCCGGCAGCGACTAAAGAACGTCGCGTATAAACATCGTGATCATCAAGCCTCGAACATTGGGTTCGAGGCTTTTTTGTTACTCTGAAACGATAACGCAAATAAATTCAGTAATTGTGATAATACCTGACAAAGAAACCGCTTTCCCTGTTCATTGTGCACCATTGATCGGTGAATATTGGCGATGCGGGCCAATGCGATGAGGCGCGATTGTCGGTAAACTAAGCTCATCAATCAATAAGGCGGTGTTGACATGAGTCCTCAAGCATACATGAAAGCTTGGCAGCAAGCGGATCGTGAAGCATTCTTGGCGCTGTTGGCCAAAGATTTCTCTGCGACTGAAGCAGACGGTGCGACTTACAATGGTTTAACTGAAGCGGCACAATGGTTTGATGCATGGCACCAGCGCTTTGTGATGCTGGACTGGCAGCTAAGCGGTGAGTATCCGCAAGGGTTTCACACATTAGCGAAGTGGACCTTGACTTATGCCGACGCCAGCACGCCGATGATGGCCGTTGTGGTCGATGGCATGTCTGACTATCTCATCCAAGGTGGGAAACTTGTGGCTTTAAGCGAGTATCAACTCGCCCATGATCATTTTCGGCCATACGCCGACACTGCAGTCTGAAAGGAGCACGCCTATGCCACATAAATTTCATTTGTTTGACGCCGTATTGATGGCCGTGGTGGTGGTGATGGTGGTTGAAGCCATCACCCCGGCAGCTGCGATTGGGCCGGCGCAATTCTTCTGGTGGGGCTTTTTGATGGTGTTCTTCTTTGTGCCATATGGGCTGATCGCCAGTGAGCTTGGCACGACGTATCCAGAAGCCGGCGGGTTGTATGTGTGGGTGCGCAACGCCTTCGGTCAGCGCTTCGGCGGCCGCGCGGCTTGGCTGTATTGGGTGAACTTTCCAATTTGGCTGGCCAGCATGGCGATCTTGTTTGTCGACAGCTATACCGAATTGTTCCATGTGCATGTGCCAGCACCTGTCATGCTCTTGGTCGAATTGGCTTTTGTTTGGGGCGTGGTGGTCGTTGGCAACTGGCCGGTGGCTGAAAGCAAGCTGCTGATCAACGCCGCAGCTTTTGCCAAAATGCTCTTGGTGATCGTATTAGGGGTCATGGGCGTCTACGCCTTGTTGCATCACGGCATGGCCACCAAGTTGACCGTGGCCACGATGCTGCCGCATGCGGATATGGCCAGCTTGTCGAAACTGTCGATTATCATCTTCAACTTCCTGGGGTTTGAAGTGGTAGCCAGCATGGCACCGCATATGCAAAACCCGCGCAAGCAGATCCCGCAAGCCTTGTTATTAGGCGGGGTGTTGGTCATGGTGTTCTACTTATTGGCGGCCTTTGGCATCAGTGCCGCGCTGCCGACCAAAGCCGTTTCTGGTGCTTCTGGGTTGATCCAAAGTTTGGTGTTGCTGCTGCAAGGGCAGCCGCTAATCGTGATTGGGTTGGGTTTGTTGTTTATGTTCACCTTGTTTGTGGAAATGGTATCTTGGATCGGCGGCGTTAACAGCGTGGCGACGCAAGCTGCTTTAGACAAGGCGCTGCCGCAGGCGTTTGCCGCGACTAACGCGCATGGTCAAAGCGTGGGTGCTGGACGATTGACCGGATTATTAGCCAGCTTGATTTGTGTGGTGATGGTGCCTTTGGCCAATACTGATGCCTTCACGCCGGTGTTCACCTTGAATGTCGTGGCATTGTTGATGGCTTATCTGTTGATGTTTCCCGCCTTCTTGAAACTGCGCCAAAAAGACCCGAATGCCAAGCGGCCGTTTAAAGTTGGCGGCAATCGCTTGGTGCTCACCTTAATGGCGGTGATTCCGGAATTGTTGTTGCTGGCGACGTTGGTCTTTACGTTATTAGCAGTCGATTCGCTGGTCGCAGGCGTCATCTTGTGGGGCGGGACATTCGCCTTGTTGGTCATTGGTGAAATCGTCGTTCGGCATCAACACTTGGTGCCAGTGGGTGCACCGCAGCCAACGCCGGTGCAAGCGCCGCTTCGGAGGTAATCATATGATGATCGTCAATATTCCCCGGTGGGCCAAACCGCCAACCAGGCTGCCTTGTTGGTAATGTTGAAACATCCCAAGGAGGTCAGTCTATGAGTAAAGAAGCTGTGATTTCAGAGCTTGACGATGTGTTGAGTTTCATCAAGAGTGATCATGTCGATGAACCAACGGCAGATAAGATCACTGCAGATACGCTGAATTATTTTGATAACTATGTGTCACCAGGCTGGTTGAAGTATCGCAAGTCGGTTTCTACTGATGCTACCGTGGTGGAATGGTCAGACAAAGACGCCGTTTGCCGCGGCTTGCGGGGTGAAGAATTTATTGATTGTTTAGGCGGTTTCGGGATCTATACTGCCGGGCACCGCAATGATTTCATCATGGATGCCGTCAAAGCCCAGTTGAAGCATCAAGCCTTGCACTCACAAGAATTGCTGGATCCGCTGCGGGGGTATTTGGCCAAGGCGGTGTCTGACATCACGCCTGAAGGGTTGGATTATTGTTTCTTCACCAACGGCGGTGCTGAAGCCGTTGAAATGGCTTTGAAGCTGGCGCGTATCGCCACAGGCGGCCGCTGGTACATTTCCACGATCGGTGCGTTTCATGGCAAGTCGATGGGCGCCGTCTCCATGGTCGGCAAAGGCGCCTATCGCACGCCATATATTCCCATGGTGCAACAGGTGCAGCATGTGGAATACGGCAACGCCGAAGACATGGAAAAAGCCATCCGCAACTTGCAAACCGTGGGCGAGAAAGTCGCCGCAGTGATCCTGGAACCGGTGCAAGGCGAGGCCGGGGTCATTGTGCCGCCTAAGGGCTATTTAGCCAAGGTTCGCGATATCTGTACCCGTTACGGCGTGGCGTTGATTTTTGATGAGATCCAAACTGGTATGGGACGCACCGGGACGATGTGGCGTTGTGAAGCTGAAGGTGTCACACCAGACATTATGACTTATGGCAAGAGCTTTGGCGGCGGCATCATGCCCATCACCGGCATTATTTGCAACAAGAAGCTGTGGGTGCAACAACTCATCGATAACCCTCGGCTGTTAGGCTCGCCGACTTTTGGCGGCAACCCGCTATGTTGTGCAGCGGCTTTGGCGACGATTCGCTTCATGTTAGCCGAAGATATTCCAGGCCAAGCCAAGGCCAAAGGCGAATACCTGATCCCGAAGCTGCAGGCTTTAGCGGACAAGTACCCAGATGTGATTCAAGAAGTGCGCGGCGTCGGCTTGATGATCGGCGTCGAATTCCACTCTGATGCTATCGGCTACAGCGTATCTAAAGGCCTGTTCTCGCGTGGGGTCTTAACGGCAGGCACGTTAGTCAACTCGAAGACGATCCGCTTTGAGCCGCCGGCAGTGATCACTTATGAACAAATCGACAAGGTGATCGCCCGCATGGATGAAGCTTTAGCCGCTACTCGCGCCAGCGGCGTTAAATAGACGTGCAAAATACCGTTGCCTTGAAGAGCAGCGGTATTTTGCGCTTAAAAGCCCCTTGACCTGTAACGCGTTACAGGCGTTACAGTAAAGCTGAGGGGGTGGTAGGATGATCATCGATACATTGCCGCCAGTTTATCCGCAAGTCCATTTGGCGCGCTATGATAAACTCAGCGCGTTAAAGCAAACGGCTGCGTATTTGCATGAAGCGCTGGGGATGGACCTGATGCAAGCGCGGGCCAGCTTATTGGCCAGTGCAGCAAGCGATAGTGTGCAACTGACGACACAAGCGGCCTTGGTGCATGTGACCGATCCTAACTGCACCACGCCAGGGGTGGTGGTGTTGACCTTGCGCCATCCGATCGTTTGGGTGGCGGCGGCAACACCAGTCACCACGTTGATCGTGTTGCGGGTGCCGCAGCTGACGACTGCTGATGAGTTGGCCAACTTGCGCAAACATGCTGCTGCAGTGGTCAAGCAAGCACAACAAGCGGGCGATTTGACCCAGTGGCAAGATGATGCAGTCGGGCTGGCCTTATTGGCAGCAGATATTATCGCTTAACTCAACACCAGGCTCACTGCAGGCATTTATTGGCAGTGAGCCTGGTGTTTTGGGTTAAATCATGGTCAATGCCGCTTGCAGCCACTGGCAGTATTCAACTTCCCGTTTGATGGCGTGATCGAGGATCAAATAATGTCCGATGCCTGAAGCGGGTTGGCCTAGCGGAAATTTCGTGGCCAGTTGGCGGCGCAGGTGTTCCAATTTGCCTTGATGAAAATCTGCTTGAGCGTGCAGCATCGCCGGCAAGCGCGGGTCGGCTAAGGTGTCGATGAAATACAGCTTCACAGCAAACTCGTCTTTGCCGCTAGCAGCCGGCACCGTTTCTTCGCCTAACCAATCGTTAAGGGTGTTTTCACCGCTTTCTGTCAGCGAGTAGCGCTTGCGCTCCAATTTCTCGCCGGTGACTTCATCGGCATGCACGATCGCGCCGGCTTCTTCTAAGCGGCGCAATTGCGGATAGATCTGCGAATGCTGCGCCGACCAGAACTCGCCCAGGTCTGAATCAAAGGCCTTCGTCAGCTCATAGCCGGTGCGCGGTTGTTGATGAAGCAGGCCTAAGATGATGAATTGCAGAATGTTTTTTTGCGCCATTGTTATTTTCTCCTTGACTGTTTGTCACTGTTTAGCATATCATAATCAAGTCGACAAAAACATGTCAATAAATACATGATATTAAAAACAGGAGGCCCTTTTGATGGCAAACTTAAATCATATGGACAAACACTTCGAAACTTTAGAAGATTTCTTAGGTACGCACTTCATTTATACCTATGACAATGGCTGGGAATACGAATGGTACTGCAAGAACGACCACACTGTTGATTACCGCATCCATGGCGGCATGGTGGCAGGCCGCTGGGTCACCGATCAAGAAGCCCATATTACAATGCTGATTCCAGGCGTCTACAAGATCGCTTGGACGGAACCAACTGGCACCGATGTCGCGCTGGACTTCGTGCCTAACGAACACAAGCTCAACGGCACCATTTTCTTCCCGAAGTGGGTCCAAGAACATCCAGAAATCACGGTTTGCTACCAGAACGAGCACATCGATTTGATGGAAGAATCCCGCGAGAAGTACGAAACTTACCCGAAGCTGGTGGTACCAGAATTTGCCACCATCACTTACATCGGCGACGCTGGCGTGGACAACGACCAAGTGATTGCCAAAGAACCTTACGCCGGCATGCCAGATGACATCCGTAACGGCAAGTTCTATGACGAGAACTACCAAATGATCAAGTAATCTCGATTTGCCAAAACGCCTCTGCACGAATTTGTGCAGAGGCGTTTGGTGGTTCAATGGTGCCGTTTATGCCGCAAGCTGCCGCGGGCCAGAAAAATCGCGATCAGCAACAACCCCAGTCCTGCGTCAAGCATCAGATAAAGCCCCCAAGGCGGGGCAGGGTGCTTCAAGTCAACGGCGGCTTGATTGAGCTTGGCAGCAGATGCGCCGGTGATGGTGAAGGCTTTGGTAAAGTGCCACTGATACTTGCCGCCACTGGCTGAAGCAGTGAGTTGCAAGCGGTAGTGCCCAGCTTGCAAGGGCTGATTTTGCGTTGACAGCGGGTAGGCAAAAGTCGAATTCGGTGCCATGGTCATGTTGGCTTTGGTACTGGTCAAGACGGGCTTGGCGTGGCCTTGTTTGGTGATGATCGCCGCCAGTTGAAGCTGATGGATCAAGTTAGGCTTGAGGTTGGCCAAGTTGATGGTGATGCTGTTGTGATCGTTGTGCAGCTGCGCTTTGATCCCGCGCAGCACCAATTGCGGTTTCAAGGCGGTGTAGCTGGCGTCTTCTTGCAAGGCGATGCCGATCACGTATGCAAATTGATTATGCAACTGAACGCCTTGACCTGAAGCGGCCGCAGCAGTGCTGACTTCTTGGACCTGCAACCCGCCTAGCACCAACCCGGCAAAATGCGTCGGCGGGGTGTGCAAGCGAATCGGCACGGTTTGGGTCGTCTTAGCCGGCACAGTGACTGACGCTGGCACAGTCGCCATTTGTTGCAAGTCCGCGGCTAAACCGGCACGGGGCTTATTGGCGTGGTTGGTGTAATCAATGGCCCCATTGGCATTGGTGGTGGCCCGGTTGATCGCCAAAAGGTAGCGATGGGCGCAGGTGTCTTGGTTGGTGATCGTGATCGTTAATTGCTGCGCGGTGTTTGGGGCAACCCGCAGCGCAAAATAACCCAGCGAGTGATCGATTTGATTGCTGGGCTGTTGGATAGCGACGCGATAATGCAGGGTTTCAGCGGAAACCGGTGAGCTGGGCATCAAGCCAAGCGCCATTAACAGCGCCAACCAAATGATGCAGCAGATTCTTCGCATGAGCATTCCTTTGAGTTGGTCGGCAACCTGGTGACCAACGAGATAATGTACGGCATTGTTTTCTACTATGTAAGTAATCATGAGAATCTGGTGAAAATCACGATATTTCTTAAAATATCAGCGATCGTCAGGCGCCAAAGCCGTGTCATGGCGCGATGGCGAATATAATAACAAAGCCTCACGCTTACACAAGGCTGGTTGAACCATTATCCTAAATCTATTTTTTCAAATCGATTGTGATCGGTGAGAACGAATGGTATAACTGTTTACATTGAAAGGTACATACCACACTTGTCATTCATGGTTTGGGGGAATCATCATGATCAAGCACTTGACCTTCTTGCGGCTGCTGACGCTTTGCGTTGGCGGCGCAGCTTTGTTGAGTTTGTTTCCAGTTACTGTGCACGCAGCGCAAACGACTACTGCTACTGTCACGTTTACCAGACCTAAAGCCGCTGTGATCGCAGTGGCCGATGCCGAAAGTATCAAGCTTGGCCCGACTGTCACCGCTAGCCAAGATGCACAAGTCTTGACGGCGCAGGTGGCAAAACCAGTCGCCATGACCGAGCTGGGTTTAGCCGAAGGTTGGACATTGTCGGTTGCCGCTTCGAACTTAGTTGATCAAGCGGCCCAGCACACGATCAAAGCGGCGCAATTGCGCTTGGGTTCAGGCACGACGGTCACAACCGGCGATCCTGCCGGTACGCCAGTCGCAACAGACACTGCTCAAGGCGTTTCATTGCGTATTCCAACTGGCAATGCTGCAGGCAGCTATCAGGCAGATTTGACTTGGACGCTGGTTAACAGTATCCAAGAATGATGGGCAACACGTGGTACCATAACAAGTGAATTTAACTGCTCACTCATCGATCCGGCCACAGCGGCTTAGCTTGCTGCGGCGGGTCGTTTTTCATTCATGCTAGAAGGTCATTATTGCAATGGCCTTTTTGCATGCGAAATTTCAGGCGAAGCGCTTGCCCAGAATGTCTAAGCTGCGCAATTGATCGTCCATTAAGGCGACATCCGGCAGGTGTGCCCAGCGTTCAAAGCCGTTATGAGTGAACAAGCCCAAACTTGGTGCATTGTGATGGAAGATAAATGCCACTAAGGTGTCGATGTCCAAACGCGGCAGTTGGCTAATTACAAAATCCAACGCTTGCTGGCCCAAGCCTTGATGGTGAAATGCGGTTGCAATGTAGATGCTGATCTCGGCGGTGTGGGCATAGGCAGGGCGGCCGTAGAAAGCCTCTAAGCCGACCCACCCGGCGATTTGATCGTCAACTTGGATCAGCCACAAAGGCCGGGTGTTATGGTCGTAAGCAGCAAACCACGCCTCTTTATCGGCAACAGTGACTGGTTCAAGATCAGCCGTGGCTAAACGGCCGGGAATGGCTTGATTATAAATCGCGACGACTGCTGGCAAGTCGGCATGCGTCGCATAAGTAAATTTAAGTGTCATGATTTCCTCCCAATTTTCCACTATCATAACGCGTCAGTGCAGGGTGTGGCGAGGGATTATGGCAGAAATTTTGCCATTAGGCGTCGTGTCAGATTAGCGGTATAGTAGATAGTATCGGATTTTTCCCCAGAGCGCAGTGGCGCGTACTTAGCGGGTCGGGTAGCCTAGCTATCGGGCTTGAGGCGTTCTTTGCCTCGAGTTCGATCGCGTAGCTAACCGCACCCGCGTTGCGCCACAGAGCTCGACGAAAACCATAGCGCAGCAAAGCGGGCTTAGCGGTGGATATAAGACTGGATGACATTGGATGTTGTCTTTGTTGATTGCTTGCTGCGATGCGCGCTTAGTGTAAGAAGAAAAGGGGTTTATCGTGTCAAAGAAAAATATCTGGCTGGTCACTTTCGCATTGTTATTGTCTAATGCGATGAGCGGCTTGGACAACACCATTGTCAACACGGCCTTACCGGCGATCATCGCCGATTTGCGCGGTTTGGAGTTAATGGGATGGATCGTGGCGATCTTCTTATTAGGAACGGCGGTATCTACGCCGCTTTGGAGCAAGTTAGGCGAACGGTTAGGCAACCGGCGCGCCTATCAAACTGCGGCCTTATTGTTTGTGGTGGGCAGCTTCTTGCAAGGCATGGCGCCGAACATGTTGACGCTGATCGTGGCGCGGGCGGTAGCTGGCGTCGGCAACGGCGGCATGGTCTCTTTGCCATACATCATTTATGCGCAATTATATAAGAATCCCCGCAAAAGGATGCAGGTGCTGGGTTTGGTTTCGGCCAGTTATTCAACTGCGACGATCATTGGCCCGTTAGTCGGCGGGGCGATCGTTGATGCATGGTCGTGGCATTGGGTATTCTACCTTAATGTGCCGATCGGCTTGATCTCAGCCTTGCTGGTGCAGTTATTCTTCAAAGAAGAAAAGCGCGCCGCCAGTGAAGCACCGGTGGATTATCGCGGTGCCAGCTTGCTGATCTGCGGGTTGGTGGCGCTATTGGCAGGCATTGAAATGATCGGCAGCGCACCGGTGATCATCATTGCCGTTTTGCTGGTGGTGGCTGTGGTGGCGTTGGCGACATTAGGCGCAGTCGAGCGGCATGCCAGTGACCCGATTATTCCGGGACGCTTGTTCAAAGACCCTGAATTGGTGATTGATTTCGTCTTGTTTACCTTGATTTGGGGCGCGTTCATGGGCTTTATCGTGTATGCGCCGATGTGGGTGCAAGCGTTGTTAGGGGTGTCGGCGTTAGTCGGCGGCTGTACGCAGATTCCAGGCTCATTCACCAACTTCTTAGGTTCAAGCAGCAGCGCCCCGCTGCGCCGCCACTTAAGCGCTCAGCAAGTGGTGTTAGTCGGGATCTTGACCTTGACGATGACGTTTGTGATCATGGTGTTGGTCAATGTGCACGCGCCTTATTGGGCGGTGATGTTAGCCGGAGCCTTTCAAGGGTATGGCAACGGGATGGTGTTTGCCGAGCTGCAAGTCAAGGTGCAAACCGATGCCGATCCTCAAGACGTGCCGGTGGCGACAAGCTTCAGTTTCTTGATTCGCATGATTTCGCAAACGATGACCGCCGCGGTGTATGGCTTGTTGATGAATCACGCCTTGCGCTTAGGTGTGGCCCACAGCCATGGCGCCATCACGATCAAAATGATGAATAACTTATCTAACGCCCAAAGCAAAGCCAGCTTGCCTAAGCAGCTCTTGCCGCAAATGCGGGCGATCATGTTCAACGGCTTGCACCACATTATGTGGTTGGGACTGGCGTTGATGCTGGTGGCGTTAGCGGTGAACTTATATGCGCTGCATCGCGAACGGCAGCTGGCTTGATGGTCGGAATTGTTAAATAATTCTTGTGGATTTTTACGGATAACCTGCTATAATGGATTTAACTTAAGAACATAACTGCTCAAGTTCGGGTGTTTCACCCGAGCATACGACCCGCGCATGAGAAAGACATGCTCGAGTCGTTTTTTTGTTCTAAGAAGCTGCGGGGGGTAACGGGATGTACACCATATTTGCACAATCTAAATACGCCATGAATGAGCCGGAAGCTGAACCCATCGGCTATGAATTGTTCGTGCGCCGCTGGGATAATGGACAGTGGGTGTTGCCGGATCCTTTCGACAAGATCGGGATCGTGATGCTTAATAATCTTTTGCGGCAAACGATCGCCAGAATGCCGGCGCGCATTCAGCTGTTGTCGTTCAACTTGGAGCAGAATCAGTTCGTTGATCCGGCTTATGCCGCAATGGTCGCCAGTGTTCAGCGTGACACCAAGATCCGCATGGTCACCGAATTGACGGAACGGCTTAGCGAATGCGTCAAGCCGCAACAATTGCTGGCTGCAGCCAAGCGCTTCACGGCGTTAGGCTTGGAAGTATGCATCGATGATGTTGGTACCGGCCAGAACTCACCGGCTTTGGTCACCTTGATGAATGATTATGTTGACGAATATAAATTTGCCTTTCAGAACTTCCGGCCTGCTGCCACGGTTCACGAATTAGGGCCGCAGCTGCGGTTTTGGACAGAAATGGCCCAGCATCATCACAAGGTCTTGGCTTGGGAAGGCATCGAATCCGGCGTTGAACTGGCGCTGTTGAGCGCGCGTTATCCAGGCAACTTATTGCAAGGCTTCTTGTTTAGCCGGCCGATGCGCATTCCAGGTGTCGCCTATGAGCCGCAAGCCGCCTGCGGTGAATAGCGCATAATTAACAAGATTTTTTGAATTTATATTGTGTATAAATAATAAGTAAGCTACAATAATCTACAGTCAGTAAAAAATTCGCAATAGCAAAACTGCTCAAGTTCGACATTTGTTCGAGCATACGACCCGCGCATGAGAGAGACATGCTCGGGTCGTTTTGTATTTTCGTGGGCTTGTTGGAGGTATGTAGATGTTCCGGTTCTTTGGACAACCGAAGTTTGATTTGGTGCCAGGGCATAAGGCGCCGATCGGTTATGAATTATTTATTCGAGAGTGGCAAGACGAGCGCTGGGTACTGCCTGAAGATTTCAGTGCATTGACAGATACGCTGATCGAATCGTTGTTGGATAAGGTCTTGGAAGTGATGCCGGCCAGCGTGACGATGGTGTCATTCAACTTGGAGCAAGATCAGTTCATTGCGCCGGAATTCATGGCGATGTGTCAGCGCGTTCAGGCACGCACGGATTTGAAACTGTTCATCGAATTAACTGAGCGCTTGGCAGACGGCGTGAGCGAAGCCCAATTGGTCCAAGCCGCCAAGCGTTACAGCGATGCAGGGTTGCTGGTGTGCGTCGATGATGTTGGTACTGGCCAGAACACGCCGGAAATGGTCGAGGCGATGAATGATTCAGTTGCTGAGTATAAATTTGCGCTGCAGAATTTCCGCCCATTTGCTGACCTTGAAGCAATCAAGCCGGAATTGGATTTCTGGTATGACATGGCCCAGCGCGAGCATAAGTGGTTGGCCATTGAAGGCATCGAGACGCAAGCAGAGCTCGACCAGATCCGCCGCGAATACCCTTGCGATGTGGTGCAAGGGTATCTGATGGGCAAACCAGCACTCATCGCAGAATAAAACCAGAGCGGAGCAAAGCGTTCTTAGCGGGTCAATTAGCCTAGCCCTCGTGCTTGCGGCGTACTTTGCCGCGAGTGCGGGGGCGTAGCTAATTGCACCCGCGTTGCTTTGCGCAGCTCGACGAACCCCAGAGCGGAGTGGCGCGAACTTAGCGGGTCAGGCAGCCTAACCATCGGGATTGAGGCGTACTTTGCCTCGAGCTCGATGGTGTAGCTAGCTGCACCCGCGATGCGCCACACAGCTCGACGAAGACCACAGTCGCAGCATGCGGGGACTTGAGCAGGGTGTGGTTTTGGTAAGGCCCGGCCAGGCGCTGCTTCGGCGCGCGGGGCAAGCGTCGGCGCAGGCGGTGCGGCCGGTTCCAACCACGCCAAGTGCGCGTGTTTTCCACCTAAGAATTGAGCCAGGCGCTCGCTTTGCTCGCCTGCCTGTCTCAATTCTTGCCGCGATCAGCGTTGCGAGCCAAGCACAGCCCGCTTGTCTCATTACGCTGATCGTTTCACGGCCTGACCGACGCTTGCCCCGCGCGCCTACGCAACGCCTGGCCTACTGAATTCGCGTCGGGATAGTCAGTGGCGCAATGAATCAATACGCAGGAGATCATGGATATTGTTCGAGTCGCGAGCCCAGCGAGTTTCACGGTTCTGCGCTGCACAGTTTTGTCCCAGCAGGTCGTTATCTTCAATGTCATCAACCTAACGCAACAAGGCCAGAGCCGATAACTTCTCGTTAGCGGTTCTGGCCTTGTTGCGTGGGGTTACAATTTTGAACTGCCAACGCCATTGTGAAATATCCCGATTTCAAGATTATGTTAATTTAATTGTGCCGAAATCAGTGAGAAGGACTATAATGAACTTGTAAGTAAAAATAGCATATGGAGGAATTGAATCATGGCTGCAGTTGTAGAAAAGACAATGATGTTGGACGAACCGATGAACGCTGTATTCGATTGGAGCAAGGACGAAACGCCCGTTCGTGACGCGCTTTGGAACTTCTATATGGAGCAGAATGCCCACGACACAATCAAGACTGAAGAGCAGATGAAGCCATTACTCGACGCCTCCAACGAGGATGTTAAGGCTTTGGCTGAGAAGTTGCTCAAGAAGTAAGGCTTGCCTGACATTACAAATGTTGCACCAATAAATATGTGAATAAACGACTGAGCTGCTGTGTGGGCTCGGTTCAAAAAAATTACCGATGGGCCGCGATCGTTTCTTAAATCGTGGGCCATCGGTATTTTGTTAAAGACTGGCGTTGACACCAAGCAAATGCTTCGCTAGAATAACAATAAATCAAATCGCTATTAGATCATGTCGTCGTCGGGCGCATGATTTAGGCATCCGTTCCACGATCGTAGGCACAGCGGCAACGCTGGAAGATCGGGGAGCGGATGCCTTTTGTTTTGGTAGCAGTTGGAGGAAGTTTGATGTTAAATGTTTATTTGCGCGGTTTGTTGATCTCAATCGCTTTGGTGTCGTCGATTGGGATGCAGAATCTGTTCGTGTTCAACAACGCCATGGCCAACCGCATGCGGCGGGCTTTGATGATCACAGGTTTCGTGTGGCTTGCCGATACGGTGTTGACTTTGTTTGCCTTCTTAGGCGTCGGCAGCTTGATCATGCATTATACTTGGCTGCGGCTGACGATTTTGATCGTCGGCGGCGCAGTGGTGGTGTGGATGGGCTACGGGATCTTTGCTGGGGCCAATACCAAGACGATCGACGGCACGCCAACGCCTTTGCCATTGAAAGAAGCGTTCAGCGGTGCGTGGGTCGTGGCTTTTGCCAACCCGCAGGCGATCATTGATACCAGTGTGTCATTTGGGGCGATGCGCGGGACGCTGGCCAATGGCGAGGTGCTGCCGTTTCTGTTAGGCATCTTGACTAGCACGGCGTTGTGGTTCTTTGGCGTGACGCTGATCATTAACGTGGTCAAAAACCGCCTGCCGCAGAAGTTCTTGTTGTGGGTCAACTTGATTTCCGGTGTGGTGGTGATGATTTATGGCTGCAGCTTGTTATGGCATGCGGTGACGTTAATCTTTTAGCCAGCGCAAGATACCTACGCCAACCCCGTCTTCGTCGTTGCCATCGGTGATATACGTGCAGACTTTCTTCACGTCTTCATGCGCGTTGGCCATGGCGATGGGTGTGCCCACGGCTTCAAGCATCGGCAGGTCATTATGGCCGTCGCCAAAAGCCGCGGTTTCTTCGCGGCGCAAATGCAAGTGTTCCAAGACATATTGAATGCCGGTGGATTTCTTGGCGGCTTTGGCAGTGATTTCCAAATATGCCCCGCCTGAGCGCTGAACGGCGATTTCCGGCATGGCCAACGCTGTTAACGCTTGTTCCAGCGCTTCCATTTCCGCTTCGTTGAAGGTGATCAGCATAATCTTAAAGATGTGCAGCGCATTTGCGGTGTCGGCAGGTTTGACAATCAACTGCGGCGCTTGTTCAGTGAGACTTTGTTCATATTTGATGCCATCGTCGATGCGAGCGGTGTACCAATGGCTGCGATCGTAGTAACTCAAGGACACTTTAGGAAAATCTCGGGCAATCACCGTCAACAGCTTGCGCACAGCGGCATGGCTCAACGGCGTTTGGGCCAGCGGGGTGAAGCGTCCGCCATCAGGCAAGAAGATCAAGCCGCCATTGAAGGCGATTTGGGCGCCAGTGAGGTGCAGTTTATCGATTGCCGGGGCCATTTCGATCGGTGCGCGCGCCGATACCAAGGTCACTGGGATCTTGGCGGACAGGATCTTCTCGGCGTTAGTCGCGGTCAATTGTCCTTGCGAATCCAGTAAGGTACCATCCATATCGGTAAAAATGTGTCGGATCATTGTTCGTTCCCCCTTGCAGTCCGTGTATTAAGCGGTTACGATAACTGTACCACACTTGGGAGGTTTGGAAATGCTTACACCGCAGATCAGTGCAGATTTGACCCAGACAGATTACACCGCCTGGCAAAGCGAAGAACCTTATTTAACTGGCGTTGAGATCAAAGCAGCGCCTGTCCCGACCAGGCTGCTGCATCATCCAACAATTGAGAACGCGCGCATTGCGCACTGTGACTTTACCAAGCTGCAAGCCGAGCGCTTCGAGGCCAGTGACGTGGTGTTTCGCCATTGTGATTTTGCCAATGTGGATTTGAATCAAGCCGGCTTATACCGGGTGCAGTTCATTGACTGCCGCTTGGTCGGGTGTGATTTAAGCCGCGCGTATTTGGCTAACGTGGCGTTTGAAGATTGCCAAATGGATATGGTTTGGCTGCAAGCGGCCACGATGAAAACCGTCAGCTTTACCACTTGTCATTTGGCCAATGCCGAATTCAGCAGCAGTAAAGTGACTAAGCTGACCATGGACGACTGCGACATCAACGGCTTAGGCTTGTCGCGGGTGCCGTTGAAAGGCTTGAACCTGAGCACTTGCCGTTTCACCAGATTAGAGCTGGATAGCGGCAACGTGCGCGGGTTGACCGTCACCGCCGAACAAGCCAGTGCGCTGGCGGCGCGCTATTTGGGTTTGGTGATCGTGGATTGAGCATACAAATAAGCGCCTGCATCACGTCAATCGTGATGCAGGCGCTTATTTGTATGCTCAGAACTTATGCCAAGTCGACAGCGGCCAGTAGCGGCAGACGACGACGGATTCAACTTGTGCGTCGCTGATGAAACCAAAAGCACGCCCGTCATGGGAGATCAAGCGATTATCGCCCATGACGAAATAGTGGTGAGCCGGTACTTTGGTACTGTCAGTCGCTTTAAGGGTAGCCAAGGAGAAGTTGCCGGTAAAGTCGGCCACGGCATAATGTTTCAGCGACCGTTTGGCAAAAGCGGTGTGCAAATAAGGTTCATTCTGCTTGTGGCCGTTGATATACAGCTGATCATTGGTCACTTTGATCGTATCGCCAGGCATGCCGATGACGCGCTTGATGTAGAGCTGATTGGTTTTGTCTGGCGCATTTAACACGATGATGTCAAAGCGCTTAGGCTGCACTTGTTTCACAGACAACAAGCGCTGGCCGGATTCTAAGGTCGGCTGCATTGAATCACCGTCGACGATATCGTTGGCCAAATAATGCCTGGTGCCGGCGAAGACGCCGATGAACACCACTGCCAAAAGCAGCAGCCACCGCCAAGAGAATTTATCATGTTGGGCCAATTGCGCCACCACCTTCATGGTCACGCAAGAAGCGGACCGATTATTCTCCTAACTGCGGCTCATCGCTGAATTCATCGACCAAGGCAAAATGCACCGTCTCATTGTCTTTCAAGAGCTTTGCGACTGGACATTCATCCAAAGCTTGATCGATAATGGCTTGCGCATCTGCTGGCGCATAGCCAGGCATGCGGATCTGAGCGTGCACCACGAAGCGATAGCCGATGGTGTCATGTTCAATATCGACGCGGACGCGCAGTTGCGAGTCTTCTGGTTGATGCTGGCGATGTTGCACAATGCGGATCGTGGCGTTGAAGCAAGTGGCCAAAGCTAAGCCAATGAACTGCTCAGGATTGGTGCCTGGTTCTTTGAGCAAAGAGCTGGACACCCCAAGTGCCAAGCCTTCGTTGCCTTCGACGAAGCTGGTACCGGTGAGCCCGTTGTGATTCTGCACGAACGTATGATAAAGCGATGGCATGAGAATTCCTCCTCAAACCGTCGGCCCCCCACCGCGGTTAGGTTATTTGTAGTCGCTTTCAGTTTAACACAATTTCACAAGTTATACGAAATCTGCGTATTATCAGTGAGCTGGCAACCCGACGCGTAGATAAGTCATTCCGATTCAATGGCAAAAGGCGCCTGAATCTGCACATCCAGATTCAAGCGCCAATTGATTACGCAGTTGCCACAGGACCAATGGTCAAGGTCAACGGCCGGCCGAGGGCGTTGGCGAGTTTGTTTTTTCCTCATTGTAGACTTCGCGGTAGGAAGAGTCCTTCATCATTTCCGCGAAGTAGGCGTCGAGATCACCGGTGTGTGCCATGGTGAATTCGTGCAGATCTTTGCTCATTTATCGTCTTCCTCTAAGCCAGTGACCAGTCATACTGCTTAAGATAGTCGGGATCGCCAGCTTTGTCTTTAGGCGTGGGCTTGGTGGTATGCGCCAGACGATAGGTGGTATCCAAGCCGAGCAGCATTTGTGCTGGGATCCCAGTCACTTCTTCGATCGAAAGGGCCACGGTCGGGGAGATGAATGCTTTGCGGTGGAGTACTTGAGACAGGTGCTTTTCCGAAACGCCGATGCGCTTGGCAAAGTCGACATGCGCAATATGGTAGGTCGCCAGCGTTTCTTCGATCGTGTCGGCGGCTGAGTATTCGCTAAGGTCGTCTGGGACAATTTTGTTTTGACGATTTAACATCGGATCTTCCTCCTTTAGTGGTAGTCTTCGATTGCAATGATTGAGATCGTGATGATTTCTGCGGTTTTGATCGTTTGCTGATCATGGCGATCATAACCCTCAAAGACCATGCGCCAGTTGGGACCAACGTCAACGGCAAACATGTTTTCGTGATCGCCGAGCAGCGCGTGCATCCGCGCTGGCGGAAGTCGCGAGATGTCGTCTAAGGTCTTCGCTTGTTCAAATTCGGCGAGTCGTTGACCAATACGATTGGCACGGTCACGCCCGAAGGCTTTGACACGCAGTCTTCGATTGCTGAGTATCTTCGTCAGCTTGGTTGTTTCACCAGAGTATTACATGCATTTGCCTCATAGGTAAACTTTACCACGTTAGTAAAGAAGATTTAAGATTAATGAGATTGTTTAGCGTATCAAAAGGCGCACTTCATTGCCTCAGGCTGTCTTATACACATCGCTAAACCCGCTTTGCTTCACTTTGGTTCAGGCGCACGATTTTGGTGGCGACTTTGTCGATGAAGGCTTGATCATGTTCGACAAAAAGCAGCGTTGGCTTAGCCGCCAAGATGCTGTCGGCCAGCTGATCTTGGTTGTACAGATCCAAGTAATTCAGCGGCTCATCCCACACATATAAACTTGCCGGCGTTACCAAAGAGGCGGCCAAGGCAACTTTCTTCTGTTGGCCTAACGAAAGATGCTCGATCGGTGTGGTGAAGCTGGTGCGCTCAAGGCCCAGTTTCTTTAAGTTGTTCAGCAGCGCTTGATAAGGCAAGTGTTGTGCTTCAGCCCATGCTTGAATGGTGCCGGTGGCGTGATTGTGCTGCGCCAGCCAACTGGTGGCAAGTTTGGGCTGCGTCAAGCTGCCTTGCTGCTCACCGCGCCAAGTGCCGGCAATGGCATGCAACAAGGTGGATTTGCCGATGCCGTTAGGACCAACTAAGGCCACGCGGTCGCCTGGGCGGATATCAAAGCGCACCGGCGCAAACAAGGGCTTGGCACCAGGATAGTTTAACGTGATATCTTCAGCATGGACATAAACGTCATGATGATCAGGAATAACGCTGATCGTCAGCGGTGCTACCGTTTCAACGTTTTGCAATAAGGCAGATTTGGCTTGGATTTCCTTATCCATGCGGTGTTCAAGGTTCTTGCGCTTTTGCATCACGCGCGCGGCGCGGGCTCCCACGAAGCCTTTGTCGGCAACGGCACCTGAGCCTTTGACATGGCGATCGCCGTATTTGTCCTTTTCACGCGACGCGGCCCATTCGCCTTTCTTGGCGGCAGTTTGCTGCAAGCGATTGATGTCTTGGCGCAGTTTCTGATCTTGCGCGGCTTCGGCTTGATCTTGGCTGGCCTTGGCGGTGGCGTAAGTGGTGTAATCGCCTTGATGCAAGGTGATTTGCTGGCGGTCGATGGCCAGAATGTGGTCGCACACCGCATCCAGAAAGTCGCGGTCATGGCTGACGGTGATGAAGCCGCTTTGTTGCTTGAGGTAAGCGGCGACTTGCTGACGGCCGGCTTGGTCGAGGTGATTGGTGGGCTCATCGATCAAGGCGAAGCGGTCATGGTCGGTGAACAGCAACGCCAAGCGCACCTTGGTTTGTTCGCCGCCGGATAAGTCAGCAAAAGGCCGCCATAACAATTCCGGATTCAAGCCCATTAAGTTCATTTCCCGCTCAAGCTGCCATTGCTCGAAATCATTGGTCGCTTGTAAGGCGTACAAGGTCAGCTGCGCCGGGTCGCTGATCGGTTGGGGAAAATAATTCAACGCCACTGGCACACTGATGGTGCCAGTGTAATCGAGTTGGTGTTGCAACAGGCGCAACAAGGTCGTTTTGCCGCGGCCGTTTCTGCCGACCAAGCCCAGATGCCAGCTGGTGTCGAAGTTAAAGGCCACGTCTTGAAACAGCGGGGCTTGGCCGTCATAAGCAAAGTTAAGATGATTTAAGGTGATCGTAGACATGAGAATTCCTCCGTGAATGGCGGATCCGCACGCAAAAAAAGACGAGCACACTGATCGTCCAAGGGTCAATGAACCCCTTGGTAGTCAGTCCATAGTACAGATGTCCTGATCCGGTGTGTTGGCACACCAAACTACGCAATTGCGTTGCGAATCGGGTACAAATTGACTATGGGCTTACTTCAAGGGCTTCACTCCGTTCTGTTATTGATTATCACAAAAGTTATCATGTCTGACAATACTTGTCAAGGCTGCTTACAGCGCTTGGGCGATTGGCAAGTTGCCGTTGGCGATTTTGATAGTGGTGCGATGTTGGTCAGCTTCCAGCGCTTCGACTAGGACTGTGGCGACATCGGCGCGCGTGATGGTATCTTGCCAAGTCGGCGCAAACTTAATGGCCCCAGTTGGTTCATCGTTAGTCAACGTGGTCGGCTGCACGATCACATAGTCCAAAGTCGTGTGATGTTGCAGCCATTCATCGGCGTAGTATTTAGCGATGTAATAATCGTTCAAGCTTGCCGGCCATTGTGCGCGGTTTTCGGCGTTTAAGGTGCTTAAGTGGATGAAGCGCGGGATCCCAGCCAATTGCGCGGCTTCCATCGCCTTCACGGCCCCGTCTAAATCAACGGCCAACAAGGCTTTACCACGTGAACCCGCGGCAAAAATCACCCCGTCACAGCCTTGCATGGCTTTGGCCAAATCAGCAATCGAGCCGGTAAGGTCACACAAGACAGGCTTCATCGCCGTGGTGGCTTGTGGTGCTTGATGTTCAGGGTCGCGGTAACCGGCGACGACTTGATAATCATTCTCCAACAAGGTGTCGATCACATGTTGTCCAACTTGCCCATGGGCACCGATAACAAAAATTTTCATAAGACATCCTCCTTTGAGGGGGTAGATAAGCGACGAGTTGATTGGCATGAGCGGCTAATAACAGGTTGTTTCATTGTATTTTGATGATTGCGCGATTTATTATCCTGATTCGAATTTGTAGGACAGGGGTGGCGTAGGTGCGTGGAAAACGCGTCGGTCAGGCCGTGAAACGTGTGGTGTCAGGTGAGCCTCGCGTCGACGCAAGCGCAGCGCAGCTAGATGCGAGGCTTACCCGACACCACACGCGGTAAGTTTAAAGACCGCGTTGAGCGCAGCGATGCGGGCTTTAAACTTAGGCGTAAACCGCGTACTTTGCGGTTGCAGCCGGCCGCACCGCCTGCGCCGACGCGTTTTCTGCGCGCCGAAGCCACCCCTGTCCGGGCCACTGCCAAGTTTGTGCCTTACATCCACCGCTAAGAGCGGGCTGCTCCGCTGTGGTTTATCGTCGAGCTGCGCAGCCCAACGCGGCGTGATATAAGTCGTGACGCCACCAAGGCAAAGACCGCCTTTGTGTCATCCCGCCTTATATCCACCGCTAAGAGCGGGCTGCTCTGCTCTGGTTTAGATCATAGTCAGCGGCTGCTTTTTGGTTGGTGCCGGGAAGGCTGCGTCGATCACGGCTAATTCATCTGGCGTAAAGGTCACGTCTAATGCGGCAATATTTTGTTGCATATGGGCAGCGGAACTGGCTTTAGGAATCGGTAACACATCTTGGTCGCGCATGGTCCAAGCCAACATCAATTGATGGCTGGAAATGTGCTTGGCGCGCGCTAAGGCTTGCACGCTTTGCGGCAAGCGGATGGTATCACCTGATCCGGAGTTGAATGGGGAATAGCCGATCAAGCTTTGGTGATGTTCTTTCTGATACGGACGCAAGTCAAAGTCGATGCCGCGAGCGGCGAGGTTGTAGCAGACTTCATTGGCGGCGATGTTTTCGCCGCCGGTGCAAGTGGCAGCTTCTTGCAAGTCGCCGACATCGAAGTTTGATACCCCATAATGGCGGATCAAGCCGGCTTCTTGCAACGCTTGCATGCCGGCCATGGTTTCTTCAAGCGGGGTGGTGCCGCGCCAGTGATACAAATACAGATCCAGATAGTCGACGCCTAAGCGCGCCAAGCTGTTTTCCAAAGCGTGGCGCATTTGGCGGGCGCCGGCGTGCCACGGGTAGAACTTCGAGATCAGAAACAATTGCTCACGCGGATATCCCGCAATGGCTTGGCCGACCAATGTTTCGGATTTGCCTTCGCCATACATCTCAGCGGTATCGATCACCGTTAAGCCATGGTCTAAGCCATAGCGCAAAGCAGCGATCTCTTGTTGGCTGGTGGCCTGGTCGCCTTCACCAAGGTACCAAGTGCCCATACCGAGTGCCGGTACAGTTGTTTGTGCAAGTTGAAAAGTTTTCAAGAATGATCACCTACTTTGATTTTGTGTGTGCGTCTTCATTATACTGTAAACGATTGCTTGTGTTAAATCAGGCCCTTAACTTGCTTTACCAGCAGCAAGTGACAAGCGTATCTGAAGTGAACAATAGTGAGGTGAAACAATGATTTATCAAACCAAGCGGCTATATACCAGGCCGTTGACAGACGCAGATTGGTCCAATTTGGCGCGGACCTTGCAAGATCCGCAGGCGATGTACGCCTATGCGCATGCTTTCTCAAATCAGGAAGTGACAGATTGGTTAGGAAATCAGCAGCGCCGCTATCGAGCGGATGGTTTTGGCTTGTGGGCGTTGATCCGCAAACAAGACGATCAATTTGTCGGCCAATGCGGCTTGACGATGCAGACTTGGCAAGCTCAACCAGTCGTTGAAATCGGCTATTTGCTTGAGCGGCGTTATTGGCACAACGGCTATGCCAGCGAAGCGGCGCAAGGGGCCAAAGCTTATGCGTTTAACGACTTGGCGGTGTCTGGCGTGTGGTCGATCATTCGCGACAACAACTATGCGTCGATGAATGTGGCCATCAGAAACGGGATGCTGGTGCAAGGCCGCCAAGTCAAAACCTATTATGGCCTGCAGATGCCGCATTACGGGTTCTACGCGGCCAACCCCATAAGCAAGCGGCATTAACGAAATATAGATAAGCATTATCGAAATTTTGTTCGTTGTGAGCCGAAGGGGCTTTTTGGTATAATTTCTACAAATCAACATGGTAAGGGGAATATTATGCAATATCAACTCAAAGGTTCGACAACGTTTCCAATCGTGGTCATCGCCTTGGATCAAGGCGATGCGGTGCAAATCGAATCTGGTGCCATGATCTATCACAATGGTGCCGTCGACTTGCAAGGCAAGATGAACAGCAACGGCCGTCGCGGCCTTGGCGGCTTGTTGTCAGCGGCAGCGCGCAGTATGACCAGCGGCGAAAGCTTCTTTATCACCACTGCCATTGGCCAAGCCGCCGGCGGTGAGCTGGGGATCGCGCCAGGCAATCCTGGGGCGATCAAGGCCTTGCAAGTGGACAGCCAGCATCAATATTTGTTAAATACCGGTGCTTATTTAGCCGGGGATGCCAGCACGAGTTATCAAATGATCTCGCAAAAAGTTGGCGGCGCCTTGTTTGGCGGCACCGGCGGCTTCTTTGTGATGCAAACCACTGGTGTTGGCACGATCTTGGTCAGTGCATATGGTGACATGCTGCCGGTGGATCTTGATGGCAGCCACGAATATGTGGTCGACAATGCACATGTGGTGGCTTGGGAAGACACGCTGGATTATCGGATCGAAGCCGCCAGCGGGGTGTTTGGCTTTACCACTGGCGAAGGCTTGGTCAACCGCTTCTCTGGGCAAGGCCGCATTTATATTCAAACCCGCAACGTTGAAGCGTTGGCGAAGCTGATCGTGCCGTTTGTGCCAACGAAACAATCTTAGTGCGGTGACGATTCGCCAAGCGTGCTTGTCATTCTTTTGGTGAGCGCTTACCATGATAATTAGGCGAAGCTTTCTTGTCGCTGAATGAACCCACAAACAATTGGAGGGAACCTTATGAGTAGTCGTGAAGATTTAGCCAGGATCATTGATAGCGCGTCACAAATTGCCGTGGCCACGCTGACTGAAGACGGCAGTGCGCCTGATGTGCGCATCGTTTTAGGCGTGTACGATCCAGCCAGTGACCAAGTGTTGTTCATGTCGGCGGACAAGGCGCAGAAAGTCGCAGAAATTTCCGCCCATCCCCAAGCGTCACTGGCAACACCGCAATTTGGTGAAGATGCCGCGCGCATTCGCCAAGCCACCGTTAAGCCGATCACGCCAACAGATGCGCAATTGGCCTTGTACAACCATAAGTACCCGCAAACAGCCAAATACGCGGCGCATTCTGATTTCTTCGCGCTGAGTTTCAAACAAGCCGAAGTCACCATCGCAGGCGTCACCAGCACCGTTGATATTCCTGAATAAACCACCTTGTACATCAGAATGGCCCGCATCCTTTTCATCAGGATGCGGGCCATTTTAGATTAAGCGCGCTTGGCGTGGCGGGTGAAGTATAACACCACGATAATTGCCAGATAAATCACGCCGATCAACAAGCTGATACGCGTTTCTGGATTCATGATCATAAATACCAAAGTCAACGCCAGAAACGCCAAAGTGATGTAGTTGGTGTAAGGTGCCCCTGGCATCTTGAAGGGATGCGCGGCCATCTTAGCGGCGTGTTGTTTGCGAAATTGAACTTCCGATAACAAGATCACCACCCAAGGCACCATCCCCGGCAGCACCGAACTGGAGTACACCATCACGAAGATATTGCCAGCCTCTGGCGCAATCAGCGGCAATAGCGCATTAAGCAGCACACCTAAGCCGATGCCTAAGCCAATCAGCAACACTGGATACAAGGGCACTCCATGGCGGTTAAGTAATTTGAATTTCTTAGGCAGCTGCTTTTCTTCGGCTAAGGTGTACAGCATGCGGCTGGCTGAGTAAACGCCTGAGTTGGCACCAGACAACGCCGCGGTGATCACCACGAAGTTGATCAAGCTGGCAGCGAAGGTGATGCCGATTTTGGAGAAAGTCTGGACAAAAGGCGAGCCGATCGCCGACAATTGATTCCAAGGATAAATCGCCACGATCACAAAAATCGCACCAACATAGAAGATCAAGATCCGGCCAACCGTATCTTTAACCGCCTTGACAATAGTGGGCTTGGGATCTTCTGCTTCACCAGCCGTGATGCCTAAGAGCTCAACGCCTTGATACGACCCTAACACGATGGCCAAAGCAAAGAAGAAGCCTTTGACCCCGCCGGTGAAGAAGCCGCCGTGGGTCCAAAGATTGCTGATGCCCAAAGGCTGGCCGCCATTGCCAAAACCAAACAAGATCACGCCTAAGCCGGCTACGATCATCAAGATGATGGTCACGACTTTGATCAAGGCAAACCAGAATTCCATTTCGCCAAACATCCGCACGGAAATCAAGTTGGCCAACACTAAGGTGGTAATGGCCACGAGCCCTGGCAGCCAGCCTGGCAGGTTTGGCCACCAGAATTGGAAGTATTCACCGATCGCGATCATTTCCGACATGCCCACCACCACGAATTGAAACACGTTGCTCCAAGCGGTGAGGTAGCCGAACACCGGATGCATGTATTCGGTGGCAAACTTGGCAAAAGAGCCGGTGGCCGGATCGACATACAACATCTCGCCTAACGCGCGCATGATCAAATATAAGAAAATACCGGCGATCCCGTAGGCCAATAACACTGACGGGCCGGTCCACTTGATGGTGGCGGTGGCGCCCATGAATAACCCGACGCCGATGGTGCCGCCTAGGGCGATCATTTGCATGTGGCGCGCCGAAAGTTTGCGTTGCATGAAGATTCTCCTATATTACTCAGCGACAGACAACGTTAAAAACTATACGCCTTTCATTCACGAATGGCAAACACGTGTCACGAATCGTAAACACCAAGTCGGATGGTGGCGTTTTCCTATAGACGCGTGTATTCTATAGATGGAATCAGATGAGAAAGCAGGGATACGATGACGAATGTATTAGGCACGAAATTACCCTTGATCCAAGGCGCCTTGGCGCAGATCTCAACCCCGCCGCTAGTCGCAGCAGTGGCCAAGGCCGGCGGGTTAGGCGTGTTAACGACGACTGACTTAACCGCCGCTGATTTAGCACAAGCTGTCGCTGAAGTGCGGGCGCAAACCGACCAGCCTTTTGCCGTGAACTTGATGTTGCAGCAACCTAATATTGCCGAGCTGCTGACTTATTTGCTGGCGCATCCGGTGCCGGCAGTTACCACCAGTGCCGGCTCGCCGAAGCATTTTGCCGCGCAACTGCAATCGGTTGGCACCAAGGTGATCGCGGTGATCCCCAATGTCAAAGTCGCCGTCAAAATGCAGGCGCTTGGCGTTGACGCCTTGGTGGCAGAAGGCCTGGAATCAGGCGGCCATATTGGCACAGAAACCACGCTGAGTCTGGTGCAAGCGGTGGTTAATGCGGTAGACTTGCCGGTGTTTGCCGCAGGCGGCATCATTGACGCGCGCGGGGTTGCGGCGATGGAAGCGTTAGGGGCTGTTGGGGTACAAGTGGGTACGGCGTTTCTAGCCGCTGCAGAAACCCCGATCGCTGACGCTTACAAACAAGCCGTGATCGATGCCGGCGACACCAGTACCGTCGTCACCGGCCAAGAGATGGGTGATGCGGTACGGTGTTTGCAGAATCCGCTGACGCAAGATTATTTTGCCCAAGTGGCGCAAGGTGCATCCGCAGACGCGCTGCATAAGCTGCTTGATGGCAGCTTGAGTCGCGCGATTGCCGGGGATGTGGCACATGGCACGTTGATGGCTGGGCAAATCGCCAGTCAAGTTCACGCCATTGAACCAGTGGCCAAGATCGTGGCCCGCTTGTATCCAGCATAGGCCTGATCGATTTTGAACGGATTAAAAAAATGCGCGTACTCCGGCAAGCGGGTACGCGCATTTTGTCATTAGAAATCTGACCAGTCATCGTCGTCTTCATGTCCATGAGCGGCGGTGTCGTCTGGGTGTGGCGTATGCGGTGCATGCGGGGCTTGGGGGATCACCAGCCACATAATCAAGTAGATGCCCAAGCCGCTGCCAAAGCAGAAGAACGCTGCGGCAAAGGCGATGCGCAGCAATACCGGATCGATGCCGAAATACTCACCGAGGCCGCCGCACACCCCGCCGATAACGGCGTTGTCGCGCGACCGGCGCAGTTTGCGATAGGATTGATTCATTGATACGGCCTCACTTTCTGATTTGCTGGCTACATTATAGCATGGTTGAGCAGCCGCAGTTGTCAGGCCAGAGACTGAAAAAGTCCTCGGCAAATGAAATCATGAGCCAGGTACCCAAACCCAACTCGCCGGTTAATCATGCGGTTGGTGGTGTGATTTAACTTCGCCAACAATGATGATAAAATTGGCTTAATTTGGGTTTAGTTTGGAGGAAAGATAATGGATGCTGAACAAGCAGCGTTGGGGAAGTATTTCGGCGCCTATCGTCAAGCCAGGCATGTGACGCTTGCGGCGTTAGCACCAGGAAAGGAATCGGCAGTTTCACGGTTTTGCGCAGGCAAGAACGGCTTGGCTTTGGCCCAATTCCATCACGTGATGGCGCGGATCGGTTTGCGCTATCGAGATCTTGATGATGACTTTGAACGTTTCGGCTCACCGTTTACGCATGCCGCCCAAAGTATGATCGCCAATCGGTACGCACCAACCAGCGCTGGGGTGGCAACGCTGGTTAACCAATATCATCTGGCAACAGTTCATGCCCAAGGACCAATCGCCAAGTTGAATCAAGCTCTTTTCGACCATATTCAACAAGTTGTGGCTAAGCAGCAGATGGTTTTGCTGCCCGAGCAGTGCCAAGTCCAAATCGAGCAGATATTAAGCGCCAATTCAGATTGGTTGATTTATGATTATCTGCTGTTGCGCCTTTCGCTTGGATATTTGGATACTGAGCGGATCGTTGGGTGTTATCAACTGTTACACAAGCAGTTGCCGACGCTTCAGGCGGGTTATCAGCGTTACGCCAATGACGTGGTGACTCAAGTCGGCGTCATCTTGTTGGTGCGGCAGGTACCGACAGCACTGCCGCATTATGTGACTGATCTGCAGGCGCTGCGTGTTAACGGCTATGCGTTTGAAGATTCATTGATGTTGAACTTTCTGCAGCGGCTTTACGGCGATTTGCGCATTGAACATTTCGATGATGTGGCATTGGCAGACTTTCGACAAACCATCGATGTTTTAGAATTGCGCGAAATTGAAGCGTATTGCCGCACCATTATGGCACTGGCTGCAGGTGCGACCAAAGGGGTAGTGTTATGACGACACTTGGTGCGTGCTTTCGGAGATTGCGCCTAATGCGGCATGTGCCGCTTGAAGCAGTGGCCAATCGGCGCTCCATCGCAACGATTTCACGCTGGGAACAAGGACAATTGGATGTCACGACGGATGTTGTGGGGGATATGTTGGTGCCGCTGGGTGTCGATTATGATGATTTGACGCTTCGCGAGCTGGTGGCTGATGTACAAGAAACAGCATGGTCGAAAGTGGCGCCTGAATTGTGGGACCGCCAAGCGGTGGTTGCGTTGCGTGATCGGCTGCTGGCTTCGCGGATCCCGCAGACGAAGAACCCGTACAATGAATTCGCCGTAGCGGTGCTTAACGAATTGATCAACATCCATGATCAGCGTGCTTCGCGAGTTGCCCCAAGCGTGGTACATCAAATCAATCAATACGTGAGAAATTTGCATCAATACGGTTATTCGGAACGTGTGCTGTTGCAGGCTGCAATTGAGTACACGCCTATCACTGAATGCCGCGCTTGGATCGACCCAATTTATCATGGCGTGATGGACGATCCAACTCAAGCCACGGTCAGGCAGAAAATGATCCTCATTGCTTTTTGCGGCGTCTTGGCTAATTCTGCTGTGTTGGCACCGGATTTCACGGTGATGAAGGAAATGATCGACATGATGGCCAAGGCTTTGACCACTATGCCTAATCAGCCAATCGCCGCTTATAACTATCACGTGGTCGCGGCTTTATATGACTATTTACGCGATCAGTCACCAGCCAACAAGGCTGCTTTGGTCGCTGTTTTAAACACCACTAAGCTGATTTATCCGGCAGGCTACTTTGAGTCGTTTACGCAATACATGATCGAGCAAGGATGGCTTACTGCTGCAGATTTCACCTGACGCAAGTGCCTGCGTATGCCTTGACAATGCCGGTATCATAAGGTTTAATAGCCTTATCAGTATCTGGATATTTCGAAAAAAGATCGGCCGATCGCTTCGAGATGTTTCACTCAAAACAGTTTTTGCAAATATGCAAAAACGTTGGGTAAACCTCGAATTACCGCCTCCATCACTGGAGTTGGTAACGGCCGGTCTTTTATTGTACCGTCAAGAGGCAGATGCTAGACAAATTTAAGGAGGTTGTGATGAGCAATCAAGATGATGAGCAGATCAAAGCCATTACTGCAAAGCTCGAAGATCAAAGCAAGCCGGCTGCAACAGACGCTGACACGCAAGCTTTGCAAGCCAAGATCGCAGCACTTGAAGCGCAACTAGCAGCACAAAAGGCCGCCAAACCCACCGTTTTGCAGCGCTTGGTGCCAAATCGGGCGCATCGCCAACAAGTCGTGAAGTTTGTCCAAAACAACGGCGTCAGCTTGTTTGCGGCGGCGTGGTTGGCGGTGTTGCTGCCGCAATCGGCGTGGTGGCTGATTCTGGTCACCGTAATTTATTATGGCTATCCTTTGCTTTCAAGCCATGAACGCTTTGCTTGGGAAGCGCGCTTGGCCAAGTGGCTGGTCGATCCTAAAGTCCAACTGCAAGCCAAACAGCGTGAGCAGCTTAAGGCCATGCGTGACAATCTGGCTGAGCAAACCAATAAGTTGAAGGCCAGCGTTGAGCGGCCGACCCCTGCCCCTGCGGCCCAGCCAGCCGCCGTTCACCAGCCGCTTTTCAGCAATAATTTAGAATTCTGGTTTGGCTTGATCATGGCGGCGGCAGGTTTTGTCATGACGCAGTTCATGGGTGGCGGCGCGTTTGATCTCAAGACCCAATTACAATCGCTGCTGCAAAACGGCGGCTTAAGCAGCGACGGCTATATTCTGATTTGGAGCTATGTTGCCGCGCGCTTAGGTTTAATGGCGCTGATCGGCGGCTTGGTCAAAGGCTTCTTGCACAAGGGGAATTTTGGCCAGACACTTAAGGCCTTAGCCGTATTGGCGGCGATCGCCTGCGCCGGGATCTTGACCTATGTCTATGCGCATCCGCTAGATAGCGCGTATACTGCCGCCAAAGCCGCTTATGATAATGGGATGAGCTTGAGTGACGTTGGTGATTTGGCCGCTTATGGGCAGTATTTGCCGCTGGCGGTGATGGGTGTGTATGCGTTGGGCATTGTGATCAACGTGATTGGGCGCAATCGAAGGGTAGAGTGAAGTCATGGCACCAAATGAAGAGTGGGTCAAACAGTTTCAAGCATTAACCGGCCGAGCACCAACTGTTGAAGAGTACCAACAAGGCAAGGCCAGCGGCTTTGCGCTGGATCAATTGGCAGCAATTGCCGGCGGGCAAGCCACCCAAGTGCCACAAGCCACCCCTGATGCCGCTACAACACCACAACCAGCGCACGCCAAGCGCGCCAAGTCACGCAAGCCATGGCCGTTGTGGTTAAAAGTCGGCAGCGGCCTTGTTGGTGCCGCCGTCGTGATCGGTATCATCTGGGTCGCAGTGGTTGCCACCAGCGGCAGCAATAAAGCGCCAACGGTGAAGCCTGTGGCCTCAAGCAAAGCAGCCAAAGCGTCTGCAAGCAGTGTTCAAACGCCAACTCACGATCCGACCACTGAACAACAATTAGGGTTGGTGTTGTTAACCAGCGGTGCGTCGCGGTATTCACCAAGCGGTCAGGCAATCGTTGATGGCAGCTTACCGGCACAAGCGACGCATGACGACACTTTAGTCACTGATGCACCTGATGGCAGCAGAACCTATGCCATGTGGCACGCCAGCAACGCAGACGACAACACCCAAGCTTATCCGGTGATCGTGATCGATGCAGACACGGCATATCTTGGCAAAGCCACTGGTCCGGTTTCATTTGCAGATTTGAAGCAGGATGCGCTAACGGTCAACTTAACCAGCCAATGGCGCGAGTTGTGGCAAAGCAGTGACTTGGCGAAGCTGGTCAAACAACTTTCCATCGTTGAAGCCAGCAGTGATGCCACATCGTCAAGTACCAGCCAGTCCAGTCAAGACGATGCCATCAGCGGCGATTTGGATACCGCGTGGCAGCAAGTGTCAGGGCGCTTCATTGAAGACGATTCAACGGTTTCAGACGGCGCGCCGCAGTTAAGCGAGGTCAATCGCCAAGATGGGCAGTGGCAATGGATTGCCTATCATTATGGCGATGGTGCGCCGAAATATGAGTATGATGTGAGCGGATTGCATCCTGCAGGCGGCGATGGTAAAGGGGGCCAGATCTTCGCCGGGAAAGCAGTTTCGCCGTTTGACAGCAGCAATATCATCGATATCACTTTTGATCTCATTGATGCCAACACGTACACCATCCGTTCTAAGAATATTAATTATTATGGCAAGTTTAATCGCCAATAAGGGGTAGTCATGAAAAAAATTGTCATCGCGCTGGCTCTATTCGGGTTAGCCAGCAGCACGGCGGCTTGCAGCAACAAGCCCGCCACCAGTTCCAGCAGCAGTGCCAAGTCCAGCAAAGTTGCCAAGACTAAGCCAAAAGCTGCTGCCAGTGCCAGCAAAACCGCCAGCAGCAGTGCCAGTTCCGCAGCCAAACCGACCCGGCAGCCCAACGCAATTGAAAAAATCGCCTTGGTGTTATTGACCCCTGGCGCAGAACAATATTCAATGGCTGGCAGTCGGCTGCTGGCCGCAGGTGACCAAGACATTGCAACCTTGGGTGGTGGCGGTTTGGTGGATGGCGCGCCAGCCGGGACGGTGGTTTATGGCTTAAGCCTTGAACGTGACAATAAGACGCCTTTTGTCACGATCGTTGGAGATCTTGCTTATTTGTTTGCGACCCAAAGTCCAGTACCATATGACTATTTGAGCAAGCATGCCCTGAAAGTGGACTTGAAAGAGGCGTGGCAGAAGAATTTCCAAAGCGCTGATTTGGCCAAGTTGTGCAAGCAGATCACGCTTGGCTCAGACCAACAAGCTGATGATGCGGCTGCTGCACAAAGTACTTCAGATGCAAGTGCCGATTCGACAACAGTAGACGTTAAGAATCTGACCACGGCGCAAATGATTAATTGGGTCAAGGCTGATTTAATTAACCAAGGCGCAGATGCAGCTGCGCTGGAGGATCCCAATCAGGTCAAATTAGATTCGCAATTTAAAGATGGTTATGCCGAAGTGTTAGTGTACACGTGGAATGGCACGCATACTTTCCAAACTCTAGGCAATATGTACCGGGTCAATGAAAGCGGGCAGCTGCAGGTGTCTGCCGGGGGAGATTGGTCAGATACGGGCACACCTTATCCGCAATAAAATATCAGGCGTTGACGAACTGCTAAGTCGGCGCCTTTTTTGCGCGATTAAGCACAAAGTGACCAAGACATAAGTCACATAGTCGCGAGACATTTTGCAACGCCAAGTAACGCAAACTGCTCTGCACCGCGATTCATAGTGCGAATCGTGGTGCAGAGCAGCTTGCGTTACTTGGCTAAAATCGCTTTATGTCTCACCTTTAATTTGCTTATTTCAAGGCGTCCAAAATCGCTTGGGTGGCCGTTTCTGGCGTCAAGTTGAATTGGGTCAACAAGGCTTCGCGCGTTTCGTTATGGTTGAATTGCCGCTTGGCACCCAGCGGCAACACCTTGACATCAGTTGGGCCAAAGTAGGCGGCAATTTTCTGGCCGAAGCCCCCGTCTAGTGTGCCTTCTTCCATGGTGACCACCAGCTGATGCAAGCCGCGCAGCTGTTCTAAGCCGGCAACGTCTAAGGTGTTGGTGCTGCGCGGATCAATCACCGTCGCATCGATGCCGTGTTGGCTCAAGCGGCCGGCAACTTCTTCTGCCAGCGGCCGCATCGAACCCAGCCCCATTAGCGCCACATGGCTGCCGTGATGCAGAACATGCATCTGCTCTGGGGCAAAATCTGCCGCCAGCGGATCGCTGTGCACGCCGTTGCTTGGTACGCGGATCGCCACTGGACCGCTGGTTTGTTCTAACGCCCAGTCCAGTTGCGCAAGCAAGTCTTCTTTAGCACTTGGCGCTAAGTATTTGAGGTTGGGGATGTTGGCCAGTTCTGCTTGATCCAAGTCGGCTTGATGCGTTGGGTCGCCGCCGGAAATACGGCCGCCGTTGATCAACAAAACGACTGGCAGTTCATTGATGCCTAAATCGTGCGACAGTTGATCATAGGCCCGTTGCAAGAACGTGGCTGAGTGGAACACCACCGGCCGCAAGCCGCCTTTGGCCATGCCGGCGGCTAAAGTGATCGAAACTTGTTCGGCAATGCCCACGTCGATGTAGCGCTTAGGATATTTTGCCGCCCAATTCTTGAGGTGGAAGCTGCCTGGAATTGCCGCGTTCATCGCATAAATCGGCTTGCCGGCTTGGACCTGGTGATCAAGGTCGGCGAAGATCAAATCCCAGTAATTCACGCCTTGCGCCGGATGCTTCAAGCTGCCATCGGCCAAGTTGAAAGGCTGATGCCAATGCCAGCCTTCTTCGTTGGCTAACGCTGGGGCATAACCGCGACCTTTTTGCGAATTGACATGCAGCACCACGGGATGATCGAGGTCTTTGACCGCTTCTAAGGCTTTGATCAACGCGCCGATATCATTGCCTTGGGCTTCATAGCGATAATCCAAGCCCAATGCTTTAAACAAGTTGTCAGGTGCTTGGCCTTCGCTGTCGCGCAAGGCTTTGAGGTTCTGGTAGATGCCGCCGTGGTCTTCGGCGATGCTCCATTGGTTGTCGTTGACGATGATCAACAACTGGCGATTAAGCACTGCCGCGTTGTCTAACGCTTCATAGGCGAGCCCGCCGGAAAGCGAGCCGTCACCGATCAACGCGGTGATGTGATCGTGGCTGTGTTTGGCGTCGCGCGCCAAGACCAAGCCTGCTGCCAAGCCGACGGAAGTGGAGGTGTGGCCGATGGTGAAGAAGTCATGTTCAGACTCGCGCGGTTCGGTGAAGCCGGAAACATCATGGTAATGTGCCGGGTCTAAGAAGGCTTGTTTGCGGCCAGTGAGGATCTTGTGGGTGTAGCTTTGATGCGACACGTCATAGACGATTTTGTCATGCGGGGAGTCGAAGACGTAATGCCAGGCAATGGTCAATTCCACGGCACCAAGGTTTGGACCGACGTGGCCGCCGGTGTTGGACAGCTTGGTCAATAACGCCTGGCGGATCTCTTCGGCCAGTTGGGTGAGCTCAGCGACACTGTGAGTGCGCAAGTCGCTGGGTTGTTGGATCGTTTCTAGAATGGACATAAAGAGCCTTCTTTCACGAAAATGATACTTACATTATATTAGTTGCGATAGGGCGTGTACAAGTTAATTTATAAAAAACCAGAGCGGAGTGGCGCGTTCTTAGCGGTGGATATAAGGCGGTCTTTGCCTTGGTGGTGTCACAGGGATGAGGCCCGGCCTACACGGTTTGAATCAGCATCAGCGTTTGCTTGGTGTATGAAAACTGAGATTGTGTCGATGCCATTCTGATTCGGATCAAGCGCAGGTGAGCTATGAGCAATCGGTGCTTGTAACCGACTCAAGGTGATGAAACGAGAACAGAGCGGCCTGCTTGTCATGTTGCAAGGCTTGTTAAAGCAGCCCACAAAAAAGCTGCCTGATGGTTTCATCAAGCAGCTTGGTTGATTTAATCTTCTTTACCGTCGTGTTCGCGATGCTTGGCGACTGTTTGCTTTGCTTTCTTAGCGAGCACGCGTTCAGGCGTTAACAATTTGTACACGCCGAAACTCAACAGGCCGATCACCGCCGTGGTACCGAAGACAATCGAATACACGACGCCTTCGACGTTTGGTTTCGGAGTTTCGGTTTTGATCTTGGTTGCGGTGTTGCGAAGTTTCTTAAATGCCATGCCGCGCCTCCCAGAATATAGATAACTTCAGTATACGCCGAGTCGGCAGGGAGGTTAAGCCTCTTTTACCAAAACGATGCGTCCGTCGTGGGGCTTGGCGAGCAATTCATGGCCCGCTTGGGCCCCAGCGGCGGTAAAAGGCAGCGTCGGCGCCAGTTGCAAGCGCAAGTGGCCAACGGCTAATTCTGGGACCAAGTGATCTAACGCCACGGCATCAGTTGGCGTTTGCACCGGCTGAATGTGGATCACTTGGATCGCTTTGTCGCCGGCGCGGCCTTCCACATGGGCGACGGTCAACAGCTGACCGCCCGGGCGCGTCATCGCGGCGTCTTCAGCGAAGCCGACGCCGTCCATGGCCACGTTGATCACCACATCCCCGGCGTTGGCCAAGACGCTGACTAAATCGGCGTTGTCATAAGGGACTGCGCGCAAAGCGCCTTCTGCGATCACGGCTTCTTGATGCCGGGCGCTGGCGATGCCGATCACCGACGCGCCTAAGTCAGTGGCCAATTGCACCACCAGCGAGCCGATCCCGCCGTTGGCCCCTTTGACGATCACGGTATCGCCAGGATCGATCGTGGCAAAACGGTGTACCACGCGCCAAGCGGTGATGCCAGGCGTGACTAACGCCGCGGCTTTAGCCGGGGTCAAACTCGGCGGCAAGGTGACGGTGGTATCTTCAGTGGCCAGCACATATTCGGCATAAGCATGCGTCGTGTGCGCGATCACGGCTTGACCCACGGTGTAATGCGTGGTGCCAGGATCAACGACCACGCCGGCAACGTCATGGCCGGGGATGGTGAAGCGGCCTTCTGGTGCTTCAAAGCGTTCCAAGCGGTCGCGGTTGTTTAAGCCCACGGCACTGGGGGCGATCACCAATTGGCCAGGGCGCGGCGTGGGGTCAGGGACTGTCATGGTGATGAAAGGACCATTTGGATGGTTCAAACCAATTGCTTGCATAAAGGGCCTCCTTATACGAGAAAGACGATGTTTACGATCGTCTTAATTGTAGAAGCGAGGCCTATTTTTACGCAAACTTTTGGCGAAAACCTTGTGTTGGCGCGGGTTTTACTTAGGTGATTTCGGCGAACGCGGATCAAAGCCGCGCATTTGGCCTAAGAATTCATCAGGGTAACGCAAGACATCCCCGTGGTCGTTAGTGGTGCTTTCGGCAACTTCGCCGTGTTCGGCGATATCCAAGCCGATTTTCTCGTCTTGTTCGGTGACACGCATCGGTACAAAGCGGCGCAAGATCAAGACGATCACCGTGGCCACTACCGCCACTAAGATGATGGTGACCAAAGTTCCGGCCACTTGAATGCCGAACAAATGCAAGCCGCCGCCATAGAACAAACCGTTCTCAGCGATGGCGGGGTTGGCGGCTTTCGTGGCAAACAAGCCAGTTAAAATCGAACCGACGATCCCAGACACCCCGTGGCAGCCAAAAGCGTCCAAGGCGTCATCGACTTTTAATTTCGGCTTGAGGTATTCGATGAACCAATAAGACGCGGCAGTCGCGCAGATGCCGATGATGAAGCTGCCAAACAACGTCACATAGCCGCAAGCCGGGGTGACGCCGACTAAGCCGCACAACGCGCCGGTACAAACCCCGATCAGTGTTGGCTTGCCGTGTTTGTAGACGTCTAAGAACATCCACATTACTAAGGAGCTGGCAGCAGCGACACTGGTGGTCATGGCTGCGTTTACCGCAGTGCCGTTAGCGGCTAACGCTGACCCGGCGTTGAAGCCGTACCAGCCGATCCACAAGATCGCGGTACCTAACAAGACCCAAGGCCGATTGGATGGTTCGATTTGCTTCTGATGCCGCGCACCTAAGAATGCTGACAGAACCAAGGCGGTGATCCCGGCGTTGATATGAATAACCGTCCCGCCGGCAAAATCCAGCACGCCCCAGCCAGCCATGATGCCGTCGGGGCTCCAAACCAAGTGCACCAGCGGGTAGTAGATGAAGATGCTCCATAACACAATGAACCAAGTCAGAAACGAGAAGCGCATCCGCCCGACCACCGCGCCGATGAATAATGCCGGTGTGATAATAGCAAACATCATTTGAAATAAGGCAAAAGTCGCGTTGGACAACTTATCCGGCCGCAATGCCGTTAAGTCGATCCCGTTCATAAACAAACCGGAAACCTTGCCGATAATGCCCCCGATATCTTTGCCAAAAGACATCTCATACCCAAACAAGGCCCACAACAAGATCGCAATGCCGGTGATGTAAAACACCGACAGCATCGTATTGACGACGTTGCGCTTGGAGACCAGCCCGCCATAGAAGAAGGCGAGCCCTGGGGTCATAAACCAGACTAAGACGCTGGCTAGCAAGACGAATGCGGTGTTGGCGATGTTCATATGAATCCCTCCCTTGATGGCAGTATTGTAACCCCGCTTTTGGCCATACCAATCTGATATGAGCAATCTTAGTCTGAAAAATTTCTGAGAACACGAAAAAAACGCCGTCACCGCGGCGTTTTCAAATTAGAATTTCATGTGAGCATTGCTGACAGAATCAATTGACGCCTATGCCAATCGCGTCTTTTTGCGGGTCAAACGCTTGTAGCTGGCGGCGATCACGTTGACATAAATCAAGAAGAACACGCCGATAGCCACAAATAAGAAGAAGATCACGACACCGGTGTTATCAGGATAGTTGCCGGCTACTGCGGCCCCGGCAATGGCCAACACGCCCATGCCGATGCCAAAGCAGTTGCCTAATAAGCGCTGAGTGCGATACGCATCAAGCTGACGTTGGGCCACGCTGCGGGTGGTTTCAGCAATCGGCACTTGGTGATGTTTGTGGCGCTTGGTGTGCTGCAGATGCGGCCAAACGATCAACATGACACCGGCGGCAGTGCTCACCAAATACGCGGCGGCACTGACGTTGTCGTTGACGTTGTCAGATAGATACACCGTTAACGCAAACGCTGCGATTAACACCGCCACGCCTAATGCGGTAAAGCGCGCCAAGCGTTCTTTTTGTTGCCAATAATGGCTGGCAGAAGTGACATCTAGGCCAACGCTTGTGGATTTCTTCGACATAATAAAACCCCTCCATTGTGCTTTAAGTGTAAGCCTGGATCAATCAGCAAACCTCAGTCTAGAGGCGGAATTATTGCGCGTGGGCTTGGCCATTCTGGTAATTCAACACCACCCCGGGTTGGACATTGAAGATGTAGACGTTAAAGCGAATCGTGTTGTCGCCAACGGATTGCGCCCGCATCGCCACGCCGCGCGCCAACAATTCGTTGTCGCGAAAAACCGGCGTCACCTCGTAGCGGACATAACGAGATCGGCTGGCTTTAAGGTAATGGGCGATGTCGTCTTCATGTGCTTGCATCAGCGGCGAATTAAGTTCGCGGGTGCCAGTCATCAAGTTCTTCGGGTTGTTGTTTTCACCAGACAGTTGAAAGCCGATCAAGTGGCTGCGGTTATAGATCCAAGTGCCGTTGATCTCTTGGTTGTGCCAGCCGGTGGGGTCAACGGATAAAGGTTCGCGCTTTTGAGTGGGCATGATGCTTTGATTCAGCATCGCTTCGGCAGGGCCTACGCGCTTAAGTGAATCAAGCGCCGAGAAGCTGGTCCACGCCCCGGCTTTTGTGCTAAGCTCTTCAGCAGTGAAGGCGGGGTCATTGTTGTTGATGGTGATTTCTTGATCCCCGTTATAACTAAGCTGAGCCAGTTTGGCTACCGGCTGGGCGGTGGTGTTTTGACTTTGGGTCGGTTTGCCGTTGGTGTTTTGTTGCACGACACTGGAACTTTGGCTTTCGCCTGGGCCGAAGACTTTCTGTTGGACTTGTTGGCCTGAACCAATGGCCACGCCTAAAATCACCAAACTTGTGGCCAGTTTGCGGCGTCTGGCGCGGGCGCGCTTAGGTTTAGGCAAGGTCAAGCCGACGATCACCCCGGCTAAGGCGACAATGATACCAAGAATTAACATGCGAATTATCCTCCCTCGCTAGTGTACAAAAGGCGTGCGCATTCGGCAACTGCTGGAGACTTTTGCTACTATAGATGCGCTCGGATGTATTGCCGCAAAGGGTAATATCTGCTAAGATAATTGCAATATGCAAAAGTCAGACTCAATCAATAGCGAGGTAAAGAATTGCTCACAGTAAATAACGTGTCGATGACGTTCTCTGATCGGACGCTGTATAAAGACGTCAACTTGAAGTTCACGCCAGGCAACTGCTACGGCATCATCGGGGCCAATGGGGCAGGGAAGTCCACTTTCTTGAAGATCCTGGAAGGTAAGCTCACCCCCACCACCGGCAGTGTGTCGATGGATCCTAACGAACGCATGAGTTCCTTGAAACAGGATCACTTTGCTTTCGATGATCAAACCGTGATGAACACGGTGCTGCAAGGCCATGATCGCTTATATCAAGTGATGACTGAAAAAGACGCCTTGTATAACAAAGCCGACTTCACTGAAGAAGACGGCATCAAAGCCGCCGAATTAGAAGGCGAATTTGCGGAAATGGATGGCTGGAACGCCGAATCCGACGCGTCGCAGCTGTTGCAGTCTGTGGGCATTCCAGAATCCCAGCACCAAACTTTGATGGCTGAATTGCCAGAAGGCGAGAAGGTCAAAGTCTTGCTGGCCCAAGCGATGTTTGGCAAGCCGGATTTGTTGCTGTTAGACGAACCTACCAACGGGCTTGACCCGCAAACCATTGCTTGGCTGGAAGACTTCTTGGCCGATTACGAAAACACCGTTTTGGTCGTCAGCCATGACCGGCATTTCTTAAACGCTGTTTGCACCATGATGTGTGATGTGGATTTTGGCAAGATCGAGATGTTCGTGGGCAACTACGATTTCTGGATGGAATCTTCCAAGCTGGCCCAGCAATTGCGCTCTAACGCCAACGCCAAGAAAGAAGAACAGATCAAGCAGCTGCAAGAATTCGTGGCGCGCTTCTCAGCCAACGCTTCCAAGTCCAAGCAAGCCACCAGCCGCAAGAAGCAATTGGAGAAGATCACGCTTGATGATATCAAGCCAAGTTCCCGCAAGTATCCCTTCATCAAGTTCGTGCCGGAACGCGATTTAGGCAACGACTTGCTGCGGGTGGAGAACGTGTCTTTGACCGTCGAAGGCGAGAAGGTCTTAGATAACGTGTCCTTTATCTTGCGCCCAGGCGACAAAACGGCCTTCATTTCCCGCTCAGATGTCACGACCAGCTACTTGATGCAAGTCGTTGCCGGCACGTTGCAACCAGATTCCGGGACAGTGACTTGGGGTGTGACCACCAGCCGCGCTTACATGCCCAAGGATCTGACGCCGGAGTTTTCTGACGAGCGCTTTGATATCTTGGAATGGTTGCGCCAGTTTGCCAGCAAGGAAGAATCCGACAACACCTTCTTGCGCGGTTTCTTGGGCCAGATGCTTTTCCGCGGCGACGAACCGTTGAAGAAAGTCACAGTCTTGTCCGGGGGCGAGAAAGTCCGTTCTTACCTGGCCAAAATGATGCTGTCAAAAGCCAATGTGTTGTTGTTGGATGACCCGACAAACCATTTGGATCTGGAATCAATCACCAGTTTAAACGATGCGCTGATCGACTTCCCAGGGGCGGTGATCTTCACCAGCCATGATCACCAGTTCATTCAAACCATTGCCAACCATATTATCGAAGTTGGTCCTAAAGGTGTCGTCGATCGTGCCGATACCACTTATGATGAATTTATGAAGCACGAAATCGCCCAAAAGCAAGTCGCTGGGATCTATTAACCAGAGCGGAGCAGCCCGCACTTAGCGGTGGATATAAGGCGGGATGACGTTTGGGCGGTTTGTGCCCAAGCGGCGTCACGACTTATATCACGCCGCGTTGGGCTGCGCAGCTCGACGAAGAAACCAGAGCGGAGCAAAGCGCATTTAGCGGGTCAATTAGCCTAGCCCTCGTATTTGCGGCGCACTATGCCGCGAGTGCGGGGGCGTAGCTAATTGCACCCGCGTTGCTTTGCGCAGCTCGACGAAAAACCAGAGCGGAGTGGCGCGCTCTTAGCGGGTCGGGTAGCCTAGCTATTGCGCTTGGGACGTACTTTGTCCCGAGTGCAATAGCGTAGCTAACCGCACCCGCGTTGCGCCACGCAGCTCGACGAAGACCACAGTCGTATCAGGCGTGGACTTGGTAAGGCCCGGTCAGGTGTTGCTCCGGCGCGTGGGGCCAGTGAGACGGCGCAGGCGGTGCGGCCGGCTTCAACCGCGCTGAGGTTCGCGCGTTTTACGCCTAAGTTCAAAGCCAGGCGTTCGCTGCGCTCACCTTGCCTGTCTTTGAACTTGCCGCGCTCAGCGCAGCAAGCCAAGCACAGCCCGCTTGGCTCACTGTGCTGAGCGTTTCACGGCCTGACCGTCTCACTGGCCCCGCGCGCCTGCGCAACACCTGACCTGCGTTCTTCGAATGAGGATAGTCATAAGCGCGATGAATCAAAGCCAAGTGAGTCAGGAATTTTGTTAGATCCAGAAATGGTGGGGAGCTGTCGAGCGTACAGATGTCGTTTTCATGATCAAGCGCTTAGTTTGTATCAGTAAAGTATTGGATATTCGCGCAGCCTGACGTAGACCATAATCGTATCAGTCGTGAACTTAGCAATTCTCGGATCGGCCAGCGGTTGAATCAATTGGCTTTGGCCAATAGACGTAAAACTTCACAACTGAATCAAAAAAATGACCCAGCAAATTTTTGTTGGGTCATTTTTTGTAAGAAACACCTATCTGGGATAGGCGGTCCATTCGCTGTGCTTGATGGTTGTTTCAATTTCAAGCGTTAATGCACCGCTTCTGTTTCGCTGGTCCGGTTGCACGCGACAAATACACGATCAGCTTGCTGGCTATCGTGTATTTGTTAAGGCAGGCGCTTTATTTCTGATCTTCTCGTCTGCCAATCATTATTCATTTAAGTACCCAGCCTTCGTAAGCCTACTCCAGCTGAGGTGGTCGTGATACGGTCCTGTGGTACGCCCTGGCATTGCCCGTGGACTAGGTGACCGGGCTTCATAGCGCGCGCTCTGGGGGAACAGGCCACACTCCTGAGCAGAACTCATTCGTGCCAGACCGGCCTGTTTGGGGGTTTGGGGTACAGACAAGCTTGGCCTTCGTTCGTCTCCTCTCCCCTATGCGGTTGAGCAAGTATAAGATAACACTATCTCAAAACTAATGCAAGCGTTTTTCTAACCTTTTACAATCTTTACAATTGCCGCTTGCGGCAATCGAAAAACTCGGCGCGGCTGCCATCGCAGTTGCGCCGAGTTTTGATTATAATTGGAGTAAGTCTTGCGGCTGGTTCAAGGCGTAGGCGATCGGCGCCAGCTCACCGCTAGCAGCCGTGGTCCAAGTCGCTAAGGCAAAAGGCACCCCGGCATCTTTGGCAGCTTGCGAGTCGGTGATGGTATCGCCAACGTACACCGCGTGATCGACGCTGCCGTGCAGGCGCTCAAGGGCTAAGGTGATCGGATCGCCGAAGGGCTTGTTGCGCTTGGCATCATGGGCTAAGACGCAGGTGTCAACGTATTGGGAGAAGCCGAATTTCTCATCATCTGGCGCAAATTCCGCGGCGGCTTTGGACGTGACGATGCCCAGGCGATGGCCGGCTTGGCGCAATTGGCGCAAGGTGTCAGTCATGCCTGGAATCCAGTTGACACTGGCGGCGTAGGCTTTGGAGTCTTCGACCCAGTCTTGCACCAATGCCTTAGCTGCAGCATCACTGTAGCCTAGGCGTTGGGCAGTTTCACTGGAGGGGATGCCATTGGAGAAGGTCAAATCGGCGATTTCAACTTGTCGCCCGCGTTTGGCCAAAGCGTCTTGTAAGCCTCGCAGATACATCATTGGTGAATTGATCAAAGTTCCATCGATATCGAAGATAAACGTAGACATTAGCAGAGTCCTTTCTAGTTATTGCCTTTAGTATAACAAAGGGGAATTGTAAAACGTGAAAATTCTACACACCGCCGATTGGCATATCGGCAAGAAGCTTGCTGGTTTTGATTTAAGCGAAGACCAAGACGCGATTTTTGAACAGGTTGTCCAGGTGGCTCAACAAGAAGCCGTGGATGCGATCATTATCGCCGGCGACTTATACGACCGGGCGTTGCCTAACGAACAAGCCGTTACGATGGTCAATCGCATGCTGTATCGGCTTAATCGCGAGCTTAATTATCCGCTATTGGTGGTGTCTGGCAACCACGATTCAGCGGTGCGGTTGAACACTGGCCGAGATTGGTATCGCAGCACGCAGCTGTATTTGAATACGACTTTGGCGCAGGCGTTTAAGCCGGTGGTGATCGGCGACACGCAGTTTTTCTTGTTGCCGTATTTTGAACCGGTAGATGCACGGCTGTATTTTGATGACGATAGTTTGACCAATATCGCCAAGGCGATGGTGCCGGTAGTGGCTAAGATGCAAAGCTTATTTGACCCGAAGCTGCGCCATGTGTTGGTGGCGCATTTCTTTGCGGCAGGCAGTGATCATTCTGATTCCGAAACGCGCGTCAACGTCGGCGGCTTGGATGCCGTGGCGGTGGCAGATCTGGCACCATTTGATTATGTGGCGCTGGGTCATTTGCACAACCGCCACGCCTTAGACAGCGAGAAGATCCAATATGCTGGCAGCTTGTTGAAGTATTCGGTGTCTGAAGTCGACCAAACCAAAGGCGTGTATATTCTAGATACCGCAACGATGGCGCGCCGCTTTGTGCCGCTGACCCCTAAGCGCGAGGTGCAGCATCTGACTGACAGTTTTGCAAACTTAAGCGATTCAGCTTACGTGGCCAAGCTTGATCGTGATGCGTATACCGCCATCACCTTGACCGATACGGAAGTGATCCCCAACGTCATGGCCAGCCTGCGCGCCATTTTCCCGCAGGTGATCAGCTTGGATCGGCAAAAAGGCGTTCAGCTGGCCAAAACGCCGACCACAGTCGCCACCAAACTCGGTCCAATGCCGTTGTTGGAAGATTTCTTTGGCACCATGCAAGACACCGAAATGACCGCACAACAAGTGGCCTGGGCCAAGCAGGCCTTGGCAGCTGCCCAAAAGGATGGTGAATGAGATGCGCTTAGAACATTTGGCCATGCAGAATTTCGGCCCGTATCGCGACGAAGCCGTTGATTTTTCGGCTTTTGAAACGACACCGTTGTTTCTGATCAGCGGCAAAACCGGCAGCGGCAAAACTACCATTTTCGACGCGCTGGTGTTTGCGCTGTATGGCACGACTACCGGCGGCGAGCGCAGCGGTGCCGAAATGCGCGCCAATTTCGCTTCTGTTGATGAGCCGACAGTGGTGCGCCTGCGCTTCACTCATGGCGGCAAGACTTATTTGCTGACGCGCGCGCCGGAGCAATTACTTGCCAAAAAGCGCGGCAGCGGCTTGACCAATGTACCGGCGAAAGTCGCGCTGAAGATCTTGGTGGATGGCCAAGAAGTTGAAGAACTGACTAAGGTGCAAACTGTGCGCACCCGTATTCAAAGTCTGCTGCAGCTGGACGCCGATCAGTTTCGGCAAATGGTGCTGCTGCCGCAAGGGAAGTTTCGTCAATTCTTAGATGCCAACTCCGATGCCAAAGGTGCACTGTTGCGGCAGCTGTTCGGGACGGACTTATATGCGCGCTGGCAAGCGGCGTTAAACACCGCTGCCAAGAAAGAAACTGCGGCGATTCAGCAACAACAAGCCCGTTTGGAAACTTTGGCCAGCCAGTTTGACTATGGCGAGCTCACGCCGCCGAATCAAGCGACGATTGCTGATAAAGTGACCTTGATGCACCAGCGCCTGGCCGCTTTGGCTGCGCAATTGAAGGCGCAACAAGCCCAGGCGGCCGCCGCTAAAGCAGCCTACAGTGCCGCAAACACTGCGTATACAACCGGCGCCACTTTAGCAGCGGCGTTTGAGCGGCAAACCAATGCCCAAGCTGCCTTGGCTGAGCTGAAAGCAGAAGCGCCAGCCTTGGCGCAAGCCCAGCAGCAATTAACTGATTTAACCTGGGCCCATGAACAAGCGCCGCTGGTGCAAACCATCGCCAACAATCAAGCCACCCATGAGCAGTTAACCAAGCAGATCAGCCAAACCAAAGCTGATTTGTTGCGCGCTACGGCAGCTTTAGGCGCGGCCACCGATGCCGCTGCAGCGCTGCAGCAGCAAGCCCCGCGCATCGCCGCAGCGCGTGAAACTTTAAGCGGCTTGGCGGCAGTGCAAACACAATTGGAGCGCCAGCACCAAGCCCAAGTCGCCTTGGCAAAGATCCAAACGGCGGCCTCTGCGGCCAAAGCGCAAGCCAGCACCGCGACAAAGGCCGTTGAGGCGATCCAACAGCAAGTGCTGGCCAATCACCAAGCCCAGCAAGAATTAGCCCAAGCTGATCAAAGCGCGGCGCTGCAACAGCTTGAAACCTTAACTGCCGGCTTGTCCGCCACCGCCAAAACTTGGCAGCAAGCCACGCGCCGCGCGAAAGCTTTGCTGGCCAAACGCCCCAAGTTGCAGGATTCAGTGACTGCAGCCCAGCAAGCCGCTGCCCAAACCCAAGCGGCTTACACCAAGCTGCATGATGCGCATTTGAACAATCAAATCGCGGCTTTAGTGGCGCAATTGTCTGCAGATGCACCGTGTCCAGTATGCGGCAGTTTAGAGCATCCGCATCCTGCCCAAGTGCAAGCAACGCAAGCGGTGTCGCCAAGCGCCTTGCGCCAAGCCGATACCAAGCGGCAACAAGCCGCACAACAACTAGCAGACGCGCAAGCTGAATTGACCCAGCTGGATGAGAACGTCGCGCAATTTAACCAAGATGAGCAACAAGCTGCCGCATTGATTCAAGCCCAAGCGCAAGAGCAGGCGCAAGCATCGGCTCAAGCCACCTTAGACGCACTGCGCGCGCAGTTGATCGCGTTGCGGCAGACAGTGGCAGAACAACGCCAGCAGCAAAGCGACTTAATGCAAGCCCAACAAACGCTGCAAGCGCAATTGACAAAGGCCCAACAAAACCAACAAGCCGCCACTCAAGCGGCCCAAGCGCAAGCCTTAGCCCAAGCCGCAGCCCAAGCGCAGCTTGATGCGGCAACGTCGGCGTTACCACAAGACGCACCGACGCTTGATGAGCTGTTGGTCCAACAACAGCAGCTTAGCGAACAAATCAGCGCCTATGAACAAGCCATCGCCGACAACAGCGAGGCTCAAAACCAAGCGCGCACGCAACACACTCGCTTGCAAACGACTTTGCAAGATCATCAGCAGCAACAAAGCGGCTTAGCTAAGACCTTGCAACAAGATCAAGCGCGCTTGGCGTTGGCGCTGACCAAACACCACAGCAATGCGCAAACATTAGCTGCGTTATTGGCTGATCAAGCCCAGATCCCGCTTTTGCAACAACAACTGCAAGCAGCTGCCCAAGCCAAAGCCAAACAAAGCGCTTTACTTGAAGAAGCCACGCGCCAAATTGCCAACCGCAGCCAGCCGGACCTTGAGCAGCTGGCGGCGGCACGTGCTCAAGCAGACCAAGCAGCGACACAAGCTGCCCAGCGCGTCACCCAACTGCAAGGTCAAAGCCAGCAAGCGACGCAATTAGCCGAAACCATCGAAACGGAATTAGCCGCTAACCAAACCGCATTGAAATCCGCAGTCAGCTTGCAGAACTTAGCGGCCATCGTCAACGGCAACAACCGCCAGAAACTCAGCTTGGAACGCTATGTGCTGCGCGCTTATTTGCAACAAGTGCTGGTGGTGGCCAACAAGCGCCTGCAAGGCTTGTCTGACGGCCGCTATCAGCTGCAGCTGCACACCGATCCAGGCAGTTATCACAACGACTCCGGGCTTGAAATCGATGTTTATGATGATCAAGTCGGCGAGATCCGTTCAGTGCACACGTTGTCTGGCGGGGAATCGTTCATCGCCGCTTTAGCCTTGGCTTTGGCATTAGGCGAGGTGATCCAACAAACTGCCGGCGGCATCAGCATCGATGCGCTGTTTATCGATGAAGGCTTTGGTTCGCTGGACAGCGCCAGCCTCGACACGGCGCTGGAGGCGTTAGAAGCCATCGATGGCCAATCGCGCATGATCGGGATCATCAGCCACGTTGAGTCGTTGCAAACCGGCATCCCCGACCAACTGCGCGTGGTGCCAACCGGTGCTGGCGACAGCCATATCCAAGTGGTCCACTTAGGCCAATAACTTACATCCTTTGGCCAAAAGTGGTATAACTAAGTTGTCGAGAGAGAGCCAATTACCCCCTCAACTCTAATTCAAATGAATAAGAGGCGAGAACCATGGCAAAACTCAGTAAGCAAGAACGCAAGGCACTGATTCAAGAAGCAGAAAAGAAGCGTGCCGAACATCCTGTAAAGAAGACCGAGTCCGGATTTGCTACAATCGACCACGAGGCCGAGAAGCTCGAAAATGAGCGGTAAGCTACGGATGATTAGATCCTGTCGCGTGTAACTACGCGGCAGGATTTTTTTGTCCCCAGAGCGGAGTGGCGCGCTTTTAGCGGGTCGGGTAGCCTAGCTATCGGGCTTGAGGCGTTCTTTGCCTCGAGTTCGATAGCGTAGCTAACCGCACCCGCGTTGCGCCACGCAGCTCGACGAAGACCACAGTCGTATAAGGCGGGGACTTGATCAACGCGCGGTTTTGGTCAGGCCCGGGCAGGTATTGCTCCGGCGCGCGGTGCGGCAAGTCGGCGCAGGCGGTGCGGCCGTCTCCAACCGCGCAAAGTAAGCGCGTTTTCCGACTAACTTTTGAGCTTTGCGCTCGCCTGCGGCTCACCTTGCAAATCTCAAAAGTTGCCGCGATCAGCACAGCAAGCCTTGCACAGCCCGCAAGTCTCACTGTGCTGATCGTTTCACGGCCTGACCGGCTTGCCGCACCGCGCGCCTACGCAATACCTGCCCTTCGTATCTGGATCAAGATATGGCTAGTGCAGGGACAACTATCAGTTGGTCACAGATATCAACGAAATCGAAGTCAATCACCATTTACGATGATTATTCAATGTTTTGATAATGAATTGGCGCCAAGGTTACTTTGCTGTGAAAGTGCGTCACCTAGACACGGAAGTCTTGGGAATCAACAAATAAGCACACGCGATAATAAGATTTGCAGATGTTTAATTCATCCTCAACAATATAAAACTGAGAGCGCCGTCAACTGCCGCCTATGCCTTGTTATCAGCACTTATGCCAGAATGCATATTGTTTGGCTAGACTAAATTTTTTCTCAGAATCGAGCGATTGTGCTTGCTTTTCGCTGTACAGTCCGTAGAATGAACTATGGAAATAAAATTGAGTGGGCGCTCAATTTTTCAAGAGACACCGAATTCCAAACCTGAGGAAAGAGGTCATATAATGATCAAGAACGCAAACGAAGCACCAACGAGAAGCTTAGACGAGGTCAATGGCACCATTGAAGTCCCGAAGAATGCGGGATTCTGGAAGACATTAAGAGCCTTCACGGGACCGGGGATCTTGATCGCCGTGGGGTATATGGATCCAGGTAACTGGATCACTTCCATTGCCGGCGGCGCGCAATATAAATATCGCCTGTTAGCCGTGGTCCTGATTTCTAGTTTGATCGCCATGATGTTACAAGCCATGGCGGCTAAACTTGGCATCGTGACCGGTAAAGACTTGGCCCAATTGACGCGTGAACACACCGGCAAGCTTGGCGGGACGATTTTGTGGGTGATCGCAGAACTGGCGATCATGGCCACGGATATTGCGGAAATCATCGGTTCTGGGATCGCGATTCAGCTACTGTTTGGGATCCCTTTGATCGTGGGGATCATGATCACCGCTTTAGATGTGTTGCTGCTATTGTTGCTGATGCGCTTGGGCTTTCAGAAGATCGAAGCGATCGTGGCGACTTTGGTGGCGGTGATCTTAGTGGTTTTCGCTTATGAAGTGTTTTTAGCCAAGCCTGATATGGGCGGGATCATTCGCGGTTACTTGCCGTCTTCAAGCATCATCACCAACCACGGCATGTTGTATCTGACTTTAGGGATCGTGGGGGCCACGGTGATGCCGCATGATTTGTACTTGGGTTCATCGATTTCACAAACGCGTAAAGTGGACCGCAAGAATCGCAAAGAATTGGCTCAAGCGGTGAAATTTGCCACCATCGACTCCAACATTCAATTGTTCATTGCCTTCATCGTCAACTCACTGTTGTTGATCTTAGGTGCCGCATTGTTTTATGGCACGCATTCTTCCATGGGCCGCTTCGCTGATCTGTTTGCTTCCTTGAACAACCCGGCGATCGTTGGGGCCATTGCCAGTCCGGTATTATCCATGCTGTTTGCGGTGGCGTTGTTGTCTTCTGGGCAAAGCTCCACGATCACCGGCACCTTGGCTGGACAAGTGGTGATGGAAGGCTTTGTGCGCATCAAAGCCCCGATGTGGGCGCAGCGCTTGATCACGCGGCTGTTGTCGGTGACGCCGGTGTTGATCTTTGCGTTTATCTACCATGGCAATGAAGCCAAAATCGAGAATCTGCTGACGTTTTCGCAGGTGTTCTTAAGTATCGCTTTGCCTTTTGCAGTGGTGCCGCTGGTTATTTTCACCAGCAGCAAGCGCTTAATGGGCGAATTCGCCAATCGCACCTGGATTCGGATCTGTTCTTGGTTCGCCACGGTGGTGTTGGTGTTGTTAAACATTTACTTGATCCTGCAAACGGTGGGGATCGTTGCCTAATAGGAGGCGCAGTTCATGCACAAAGGCGAGCAGCAGCGCGCGCACTTGATCGATGTCGCTCGGGATCTATTTGCCGAGCAAGGCTATGAAGCCACAACCAATAAGGCATTGAATCAAGCAGCAGGCACCAGCGACGGCTTGTTGTATTATTATTTTCCGCATGGCAAACAAGACATATTAGACACTATTGTCAAAGAAGGCCTGATCCAACGCGTCGGCGAAGTTACAATCGACTTCTCTGCGGCAACCACGCGCCAGGAATTAAGCGAAACTTTGGTGGCGATGATCGCGCAAGTGTGGGGGATGTTCGCCCGCGAGGACAATTATCAGTCGTTTCTGATCACGGTGCGCAACCGCATGCTTTTGTCCAAGCACAATGCCAGTTGGCTGGAGCAATACACCAGCTTGTTGCAGCAGCGCATTGAAGCGGCTTTGGCGCAGGTGATGCCGACGCTAGGCTATCGCCAAGCACAAGCGCCGGTGTTGGCCAAAGTGGTGATCGCCTTGGTGATCACGCCGTTATATACCGAGTTGTTGTTAGGCAACCGCCGTGAATTAAGCGCAACTCAGAAAACGACGCTGCAAGAAGAAGTCGCCTTCATCTTGCATGATTAATCGCAAAAATCCCGCCAGGCGTGTCTGGCGGGATTTTTGGTGGTTAATCAACGTCTAAAGCGTCGAAGTCCAACTCGTCTGCGGCGGTTGGTTGACTGGCTTCTTCGCGCAAATATTGATCGTCCATCGTCTTGATGAACGGGTAATAAATCGCCACGCCAAGCACGATTTCAAACAGTTGCAGCACCGACCCGGTCCAGCTGCCAGTCGCCAGCCATCCGGAAATCAGCGGCGGCGTGGTCCAAGGCAGCATCACGCCGTTGGTGTAAGGCACCCAGCCGAAGCTCATCACCAGCCCTGAAATCAAGGTGTTGATCGTCGGCACCAAGATGAAGGGAATGGCGATGATCGGATTAAGCACCACCGGCAAGCCGAAGATGATCGGCTCATTGATGCCGAAGATCCCTGGCAGCAGCGACAATTTGCCTAATTCACGGATGCGCTTGGACTTGCACACCGCAAACATCACGATCAACAACGACAACGTGCTGCCGCCGCCACCATAAGTGGTGAAGATATCAATGAATGGCTGGGTGAAAATGTTTGGCAGCGCCATGCCGTCTTGGAAGGCCTTAAGGTTGTCTTGGGTCAGCACCATGAAAATCGGCGACCACACGGTGTTGGTGATCGACGGGCCATTGATCCCAAACGCCCACAGCAAGCTGGCCAAGAAGTTATACAACAACACCGAAGGCAAGGAATTGCCGACATGCTTCAGCGGCGCTTGCAACATGGTGTAGATAAAATTATAAGCGGTTTCAAAAGGTGATAAGGAAAAGATGATCCGCACCAAGAAGAAACACGTGATCACTAGCGCAGTCGGAATCAGCGCGTCAAAAGACTGACTTACCGCCGGCGGCACGCCATCAGGCATCTTGATGCGCCAATCGCGGCGTACGCAGAAGCGATACAATTCCACGGTGGCCAAGGCCACAAAGATCCCTAAGAACACGCCGTTAGCGCCAAGATACATGGTTTGCACGGCGCCATAGGTTTCTTTGCCAACCAGCATGGTCGTTGGCGTGACGATCAAGAAACCGACTAACGCGGCAAAAGCCGGGTGGATCGCTTGCAAGCCGCGGTTTTTGCCATAAGCATAGGCGATGGCGCCGGTGGACAAGATCCCGGTGAAACTAAACACCGCATTGGACACCGCAGAAAACCAAGTCTTCCAGTCTTCGCCTAAGATCCCGGTCCAGAAGTCGCTCCAGCCTGGGATCGGGAAGTTGCCGATCAGCAAGAAGATGCTGGTCACGATCAATAAAGGCGTGACGATCATGAAGCCGTCACGCAACGAGCGCAAGACGATGTTGTTGCCGAGTTTGATGGAAATCGGCATTAAAATCGATTCCAGTTTACGTTGCATGATGAGCCCTCCTTATGGGTAACAATAGCGGTCGATCGGCTGGCCAGCGACGTAATCAACACATGCTTGACCTAGGTCTTGCAAGGCTTGGGATAAGCCGGTGGCGCCTTTTTTCGGCAGGCGGATCAGCGGCAATTGCTGGGCGTATTGGGCGATGGTGGCGGCGTTGTTTTCTTGGGCTAAGGCGACTACGGCTTTGTGCTGGCTGCCGGCGCCTAGTTCACAAGCCATTTGCGCAAACGCCGGATCGTCAAAAGCCGGCCCCAACACCAACAGATCCGCATCGAGCTGGGCGGCCATTTTGTCGATTTTGGCGGCAACGGTGGCAGGAGCGGCTTGATAGTAAGCCGGGCCGCAATAGAAAGTTGCCACGACGGCATCTTTTGGCAACTGGCGCGCCAGCAGTTCGGCCACGCCTAGTGCAGCTTTGTTGCCGCCTAATGGTAAGTCGGCATGCTCTTTGCCGCCTAGCCCGGCTCTGATTTGGTCTAACACAACAATGACTCTCATCGCACATCACCTCGTTAATTTATGAAAGTAAATTTCTTCCTAACTTCATTGTGACAAAACGCTGGCAGTGATCGCAAATTTGAGCTTGCCATTTTGCAAAAAAATCCGCCTGCCATGGTGGCAAACGGATCTCAAAAGTTCATGAAGCCAGGCGCGCAGTCAACCACTCATGGCCAAAAACGCCTAAGAAAATCACCAAGGCGCCAAGCCATTGCAAGCCGCTTAGCTGATCACGCAATAACCACATCCCAAATCCTGCAGCAAACAGCGGCTCCAGTGAGAAAATCATGCTGATTGTCGTCGGGCTCAAGCGCTGTTGGCAATGGACTTGCGCCACGAAGCCAAAAGCTGAACACACAACCCCTAAGGCAATGATTGCACCCCACTGATCGATTGTTTGCGGCAAAGTCGGTGTTTCAAAACACCAACTAGCGATTAAGCCTTCGCCACCGGCGACGCCAAGCTGCAGGACACTCACGGCAAAGGTGTCTGGCAGGTGTTTGGTGATCTGCCCGGAGGCCAAGATATGTAACGCATAAAGCGCCGCGGTCAACAGGCACAATGCCGCGCCGCCGCTGATCATCAGCTTGCCATTGGTGACCAGCAGAAATAATCCTAAAAGCACCAACCCAGTCGCCGTCATGGCGGTAACACTAGGCAGGCGATGGGTGCTGATGGCCGTAAACAGCATCACAAACATTGCTGTGGTTGAAACCAGGAATCCAGCGGTGGTGGCAGCGGTGGTTTGTAAGCCAAACATCACGCTGGCAAATAAGGCAAACAGCAAGCTGCCTAACAAGAGACCGGCTAGCCACTGTTGACGATCAAGGTGGGCCAAGGCATGGGGGAACACGGCCCAAGTCACGATAAACGCGATGCCAAAGCGCAAGCCCACTAACATTAACGGCGACACCGCTGCTAATGCCACTTTCATCCACATGTATGATGCGCCCCAAGCCGCGACTACGGCGACCATCAAGGCGAACGCCCGTTGTTTATTCATCGTTAGACCTTCTTTCGTTGGTCTTTAGTGTATACTGGAGCGATACATTAGAAAAACGAATTCTGCTAATACAAATATAAGCAAAGGTGATGTAACGATGAATCGCTATTTAGTGTTTCTGGAAGTGGTCAATTGTGCCAGCTTCACCCAAGCCGCGCAGGTGTTGGGTTACACCCAGTCAGCAGTCAGCCAAATGGTGCAGGCATTGGAAGATGAATGCGGTGTGCGTTTAGTGAGCCGCTCCCGCCGCGGGGTCCGTTTGACCGCTGAAGGCCAAGAACTGCTGCCGTGGATCAAGCAGATGGTGACACAGTATCAGGTTTTTGAAGCTAAAGTTGAAGCGGTGCAAGGCCTAGTCGGCGGTGTGATTCGCATTGGTACAATCAGTTCGGTGACGCGGCAGTGGTTGCCAAAGTTGATCGCCGGCTTTGAGCAGATTTATCCGCAGGTACGCTTCGTGTTCCATCAAGGCGATTATGCGCTGAACCGTCAGTGGATCGAATCTGGCGAGGTGGACTTTGGCATTGTGACACCTAAAGCTGCGCCGATGCTTGAAACGATCCCATTTGGCCAAATGGCGATGCGCGCGGTGTTGCCGCCACACCACCGTCTGGCGCATCAGCCAGTGGTGTCCTTGAAAGAATTAGCCCAAGATCCTTACATCATGGTTGAGCAAGGTGATTATTCCGAAATGCTCAACGCGTTTGCAGCAGTTGGGATCACGCCCAATATTAAATTTAAAATTCACGATGATTACGCGATCATGGGGATGGTGGAAGCCGGCTTAGGCTACAGCATCTTGTCGACTGGTGTGTTGGCCCGCATGCCTTTTGACATCGTGCAGAAGCCAACGAACCCCGCTTTACAGTTGGACCTGGCTTTGGGGTTCAAAGACCGCGCAGCGATGCCATTGGCCAGTCAGCGCTTTGTCGAGTATATGCTAGCGCAGCGCCATGAACCGCTTTGATGAAAATAAGCCCGCTGCCTCTCGCGTTATGTTGAGGGGTAACGGGCTTTGTGTCGTCGAGCTGCGCAAAGCGACGGGCTTATCTGTAAGTCATGACGCCGCTTGGGCCAAGAGCGCCCAAACGTCATCTTGCCTTACAGACAGCCCTAGGCCCGCTTTGCTTCGCTTTGGTCGTCGAGCTGCGCAAAGCGACGCGGCGTGAGATAAGTCGTGACGCCGCCAAGGCCAAGAACGCCTTTGCGTCATCGCGCCTTATCTCCACCGCTAGGCCCGCTTTGCTTCGCTTTGGGTGATGTAGTCTAAGATGGCGTTGATGGCTTGTTGATTTGCGGCAGGCACCGGTTGCGCCAGGATATCAGCAGGGGTTTGGTGTAAGGCGGAGCCGGCGGTGTATTGGCCGTCGTTGGCCACCATGGTGCGGACGTTGTCGGCTAAGGGCTCTAAGTGGCATTGCAAGCCAACGATCTTATGGCGCATGACGAAGCCTTGGTTGGCTACCAAGTCGCTGGCAAACAGCCACTGTGCTTCTTCGGGGATGGCAAAGCGTTCTTGATGCCAATGCAAAGCCAGCAGCGTTTCTGGCAAGTTGGGAATCACCGTACTTTTGCGATAGATCTTGGCCCAGCCGACTTCTTTGGCTTCGGCGGTATCAACGGGATAGCCCAGCGTTTTGGCGATTTGTTGCGCACCAAAGCAGGCGCCAAACATCGGCTTGTCTTCATCCAGCAAAGTTTGGATCAAGGCGCGTTCTTGATGGATCCAAGGCAAATCGTCGTTGGGGCTCATTGGCCCGCCTAGCAACACTAACAGATCCAGTTCGTCAGCTTGCGGCAAGATGTTGAATTGATAAGGATGGTAAATCGTTATTTCATGATGGTGAGCAGCACTCCAAGCAGCGATCGCACCAGGGCCTTCGTTGGGGGTGTGTTGCAATACGGCAATGCGCATAAGCAGTCCTTTCTGACGATCCAATGTGACCGCCGTTAAGATAGTTGCATTCTACCACAAAATTCCCGTACACTAGCCATATGCAATGGACAGAAGAGAAGATCCGGGACTTTCGCCGGACATTATTAGATTGGTACGACCATAACCGCCGCGATTTGCCTTGGCGCAAGGATCACGACCCTTATCACGTGTTGGTCAGCGAGCTGATGCTGCAACAAACGCAAGTGGCCACCGTGATCGATTATTACCAGCGCTTCATCGCGCAGTTTCCGACGGTGGCGGATTTAGCCGCGGCACCAGAAGAAACGGTGATGAAAGCTTGGGAAGGCTTGGGCTATTATTCGCGGGCGCGCAATTTGCACAAGGCAGCCAAACAGTTGATGCAAGAGTATGCAGGCCAATGGCCGCATACGGCCAAGGAATTGCAGCAGCTGGCAGGGATCGGCCCTTATACCGCCGGGGCCATTGCCAGCATCGCCTTTAACGAAGTGGAACCGGCGATCGATGGTAACGCTTTTCGCGTGTTTGCCCGATTGTTTTGCGTGTCAGACGACATCGCACAGCCTAAGACCCGCCAAGTGTTTGACGATTTGATTCGGCAAGTGATCGACCCGAAGCGGCCAGGGGACTTCAATCAGGCGATCATGGATCTTGGCGCCAGTTACATGAAGGCCAAAGATCCAGACCCGGCACATTCGCCGGTGGCGGCATTTGATGAATCGTATCAAACTGGCCGTGTGTTGGATTTCCCAGTGAAAACCAAGAAGAAGCCGCCGGTATTGGTGCCGTATTACGCTTTGGCGATCCACAGCGAAGCCGGGTATTTATTTGTGCAGCGCCCCAAAGACGGGATGCTGGCGGATTTGTGGATGTTTCCGCTGGTGGCGCAAGCCGACTTGCCCCAGGTGACGCCTGCGGCTGCGGCCCAAGCCTATGCGCAAGTAGCTGGGGAGGTGTTGAACTTGCAAGATGCTGGGCTTAAGCAAGTCGTGCACACCTTTACCCATCGGCGCTGGCAGCTGACGATCCTGACTGCAGCGTGTGCAGAATTTGACGTTAAAGATATCGGCGGACGCTGGGTGCCGCAAGCGCAGATCCAAGACTTGGCGCTGCCTACCGTGCAGAAGAAATTACTCAATGAGGTGTTAGCTTGAATACATTGGTGATCGTGGCGCACCCGCAACTGGCCGATTCCACTACCCAAGCCTTCCTGCAAGAAGGCGCGCGCTTGGCACAGGCGACTTGGCGCACCGTTGAAACCGTTCAATCAGCCGACTTGCAAGCGGCGGATCGGGTATTGTTTCAGTTTCCGTTGATTTGGTATCAAGCCCCGGCCAGCCTCACCGCTTGGCTGGCTGACCAAGACCTGGCGCTTTTGGCCCATAAGGAATTCGGCGTGGTCGTCAATCTCGGCCGGCCGTTGAAAGATTACCAAGCCGGTGGCCGCGTTGGCGTCAGTCTTGAGGCCTTGTTAAGTCCGTTTGTCGCCTTGGCACATACGCAGCAAATGCAGTATCTGCCGCCTTTTGTCATTGCGCAATTTGCCTATTTAGATGAGCAAGCGCGCGGCCAAATGTTGGTGGCGTATCAACAATATTTAAGCCTGCCGCAGCCGCAACACTTCAACGATGAAGCGGCGTGGTGGCTGCAGCAGCTGCCGGCTGGCCCGCTTAAAGATGCGTTGCAAGCGCGGCAAGATCAGCTTGTGAGTTTGCAACAGGCATTGGAGGATGACAATGAATGACGAATGGTTGATGCAAGAAGCTAAGCGCCAGCAAACCCAAGCGACAACATTTGACCAGCAGGCCTTCTATCAAGAATTGGCGCGCTTCATCAAAGAACAGTCTAAGCGCATCGATCAGGCACAAGGCCGTTTGGATGGTGAGTTATGGGACCATACGCAGTGGTGATTTCCGCCGCAAGACCGACGCAATGCAGCAATAAAGCAGTTATGATAGAGGCACTAAAGGAGTGTTGAACATGGCAAAAATCACGTCTGCATTGCGCTCAGTTTGGCTGCGCAGCTTAGTGCTCGCTGTTGTCGGCTTGTGGTGGGTCGTCTTACCAGGAACAGTTTACAGTGTCATCAAGTGGGTCTTGGTCATCGGCTTGTTAGCTGAAGCGGCGCCGGCTTTGATCAACGGCTTGAAGGCTAAACAGGCGACTGGCAACGGCGGCTGGACATTGACGCGCGGCGTGAGCTTGGCGGTGGCGGCATTACTGGTGGCACTTTTGTTGAAGCCGGTGATCAGCATGCTGCCGGCGCTGATTGGGATCTTGGTGATCTTATATGGCATTGACAAGATCCGCAAAGCTCGAGCTGATCAGCGTTTCATCAACGTCAGCCCCTTGCCGCAGATCTTGTATGGGATCTTAGTGATCGTGGCTGGTGCAGTATTGTTACTCAACCCGTTTCATGCGGTGTTGGTGTTGTTTCAAGTCACCGGGGCATTGATGCTGGTGATGGCTGTGATGGAATTGGTCAATGCGCATAAGCATTAGTCACGCAAATATAGCCTCAAGCGGCTAATCACGCCGCTTGAGGCTATTATATTGCGAAAATGATCAGTATTTCGGTTCTACCAGCTCATTGGCCCAGTGGTTGATCGGGCCGAATTTATGGCCAACTGGAATCGAATGTTCAATCGCGTTATCCACGAAGGCTTTGGCAATGCGGATTGCCGATTCAATATCTTGGCCTTTGGCAAGTTCTGCGGTGATCACCGCGCTTAAGCTGTCGCCGGTGCCGTTCTTGCGCGTGGTTGGGAAGTAGGGGCCCTCCAGCCAGAATTCTTTGCCGTCTTCAAGCAGGATGTAATCGCGCACCGTGGTTTGTTCATCAGAATCATGGCGGCCTTTGATCATGACATTCTTGGCACCCATGGCGTGGATCGCTTGGGCGGCTTGTTTGATGGCGTCATCAGAATTGAGTTTCAAGCCGGTGAGGTGCTCGGCTTCATAGAAGTTGGGCGTGATCACATAAGCCAGCGGGATCAATTCGCGCTTAAGCGTATCGAATGCTTCGGTTTCCAACAACATGTTGCCATGCTTGGTGGAAATCACTGGATCAAGCACCAAGGGGCCGAAATCATATTTCTTCCAATTCTTGACCACGGTGTTGATGGTGGTGGAGTCGGCGAGCATGCCGGTTTTGGCAGCGCGAATATGCAAGTCAGCGGCGAGGTCATCGAATTGATGATCGATGAAGGACGTCGGCATGACCATCGAGTCGTGGATACCATAGGAATTGCCCGCGACGGCTGAAGTCAACACCAAAGTGCCATATGTACCGCGCATGAAGAAGCTGTGCAAGTCGGCTTGGGCGCCGGCAGAGCCGTCGGAGTCGACCCCTGCAATTGTTAAAACTTGTGGAAATTCATTAGCCATAGGACGAGTCCTCTTTTTTCTAATAGATTACTCATCATAATACTATCAATTGCTCAGAATATCAATTGAAGGCGCGTCTTTGCGGCAGGACTGCCTTCAACCATTCGCCTAGGAACGGATATTGATGATTCAGCTCCAAAACTTGTACGTCTGGATCCGGATAATGCAGACTGAGTGTATCATCATCAGCATTGCTGGTGACGGATAGTGCCTCATGGTTAGGCAAGGCCAATTCGTAGCTGCCGGCTTGTTTGCCTTGGCGCATTAAGATCGCGTGGTTGGAAGCAATGACGAATAATTCGTCTAAAGCCGGGGCGATTTCGCCGGCCCGGACCGTTACGGTTAGGGTCAAGGCGTGGCCAACCAATTCTTCTGGGATCGTGGTGGATGCCCAAGTAAAGGTCTTGCCATCGTTGCTGTCAGTGCCCAGATCCATCCAGTCGTGACCAGCATCGTCAAAGACATGGAAGCCAACCGCTGCGGCATCAGCCAAGTCTAAGCTGATACTGATATCACCGGCGGCATCAACATGCTTGGCGGCGGTGAGCTTGGTGGTGTTGTCGTATTTGGTCTTGAACGTCAAGCCGTCAACTGGTTGCAGCACCGTTTCATCAACCGTTTTGAAGGCGTAATCGGCATGATACAAGCCTTTAGTCAAGATGCTCAAAGCCGTCAGCTGGTTGTCGTCAAAAGCCAGCGGCGTATCGTCTTTGGCAGTGACTTGCAACAGGGTCGGCAGGTTCTTGGCCACCAAGCTGGCAGAATCCAACAGCGGTGAATCGATCACAAACAATGGCAAATTCTCATTGTCAGTTGCCAAATATGCCGTGATCTGGCTGTGGCCGCTGGAACGCAATTCCGGGGCGAACCATAAGCGCTCGGCGACATGCGGATGCAAGTTTGGTAAGGCGCGCAACGCTTCATGCAATTTGTCAGCCAACAATGCAGTATAACTGGTGGTCAAGGCTGCTGTGGCCGCTTCGTTTGAAGCGAAGATCGCCGAGTTGGTCAACTTGGCGAAGGCATCGGCGTATGACTCGGTGATTTTGATGCGGGCGTCTTTGGCCGACAAGGCGGTGGTGACAATGTTTTGAATGGCGGGATCTTGGTAGTTAAGCATCAGTTTTCCTCCTTCACTTCAAGCGCGCGCATGAAATCATCCTGGAGGTTGGCGAGGATGTTCTCAAATTGAGTGATCGAGCTATACGTGCCGATCACTGCTTGATATTCGTAACGCGTGATCGCAGCAGACACTTGCATGGCGCGCTTTTTGGCGTCGAATTCTGCGTCTGCGGCGGCTTTCGCGGCATCAAAGCGCTGCTTCAAGTCTGCTGGCGCTTGGCTGCGGCGCCGAGTGGGTTGGCTAGGCATTGGCGTGTCTTCTTCTTCATCGTCTGGATCGATGAAGTTCTTCAACAAGCCGCGCAGCGAACCGCCGCTAGTCGTCGTGCGGGTAGGCTGCGCCGGTGCTTCGACTTCGGCGGCTTCTAATTGGTTGTGCAAGTCGTTGACGCCGCGGTAGATGTCTTTGCGCAAAGCTTCAAGCTGATTGTCCAAGTAATGATCCGGGTCTTGGGCGAAGGCGTTAAGCTGCGGCATGATGTTGCGCTCTTCGGCGGTGGTTTGATCAATGGTGCGGGTAAAAATGCTCAACACCCCGAATTGGCGGCGATGGTACCAGTCACCAAAAAACACCCGGCCATCGTCAGAAACTTCAAAAAACGGCACATGGTCGCGCAAGAACACGACGAAAGCCTTCTGCAAGAAAGTGCGCAGTTCATCTTGGGCACCTTTGTCATAAGCTAAGATATAACCTGGGGTTTCAGAAACCTCCAGGCGTAAAGTGGAGGCTGTTTTATCGATACCTTGGTACAATTTAAACGTCGAGCGCTTGGCCCAGGCGTCTGCGAAATCATTAAAAAAAGATCGTTGGTAGTTTAAGCTGGATTCTACTGTCATCGGATTCACCTCTGCATGATTGCTGATAGTTCCAGTTTACCGCAACACTAGGCATTCGGGAACGCTTCCCGAACGATTCAAGCAAAAATAAACTTTCGATTAGATGAGTGTTTGCCAAAGTTCCATGAGAAATTGCCCATTCAGGTGTTTTCAAGCGCTGACGCTTAGTACACTAGAGGAAGCCAACGCAGCTTGTTGGCTGGCAAAATCGCGTAAGGAGGCGGCGTTATGCAACGGGACCACTTGCAGTTGAAGTGGCTATTTCTGGGGAGTTTGATCACCAATACTGGAATCAGTTTTATTTGGCCATTGACCACCATTTACATGCATGAGTATCTGCACGAATCATTAACGGTGTCAGGGATCGTGTTATTCATCAATTCTATGGCGACGATGACGGGCAATTACGTCGGCGGGCGCTTGTTTGACCGCTGGCGGCCATATCCGACGATTCTAGGCGGAATCGGTATTAACGTGGTGGCAACGTTATGTTTGACGCTGTGGCATGGCTGGCCGGCTTATCCGTTATTCTTGATCGCATTGGGCTTAGGCAACGGCGTGGTGGCCACGGGGATCAATTCTTATGCGACATTAGCCACCAGCCGCAAGCCTTCTTATGTGTTTAACGTGTTGTATTTCATGGCCAACTTAGGCTTGGTGATCGGCACGCTGGTGGTGGGTTTCGTGTTGCCGCTGGGGATCCAGTACATTTTCATGTTGGCTTGTGCGATGTTTGCGTTGTTCTTCGTGGTGGCGTGGCGGCAATTCAACGTGGTCAAACCCGTTGCCAAGCGCAATTCTGCCGCAGTCAAAGCCAAGCACACCCGCAAGCGCGCCAATGTCTTGTGGCTGTTGGCTTTGTTGTTTGTGACTTGGGTGGCCTATGAGCAGTGGCAATCCAATATTTCGGCGTTCATGTTGAGCTTGGGGATGAACGTGCGCAATTACAGTTTGGTGTGGACGTTGAATGCCGTGTTGATCGTGTGTTTCCAACCAGTGTTGACGATGCTGGATGATTGGCTGCTGAAACACTTGCGCGCGCGGTTAACGGTGGGCTTCTCGTTGTTTGCGGTGAGCTTTGTGATCTTGAGTTTTGCCCAGGCGTATTGGTTGTTCTTAGTGGCCATGGCGGTATTGACCATGGGCGAGATCTTGGCGCTGCCTGGGGTGTCGACTTATGTGGATCTGTTTTCACCAGCAGATGCGCGCGGGCGCTATCAAGGCGTGGTGCAAATGATCGCCAGTGCCGGCCGCGCGGTGGGGCCATTGATCGGCGCGCTGTTGATCGAAGCGACCAGCTATCATGTATTGTTTATCGGTTTGATTATCGGCTTGCTTTGCGTGAATGCGGTATTTACGCTGCAGGCGCGGCGTGCGGCGGCTTTGAAGAATCCTTAAGCTTGTGTTCACACTTTCTTCACAGGCGATGGTTACCATAAGGTTGTGAAATGAGTTCCCGCTTGTTTCACACCCCAACCCCATTTTCTATTCACTCCTCCAGAAGTGAACTGGCCGCAAGCCTCCCAAGCAAACGGCCAACCCCAAGTAGAGAGGCCGCCACCCCAGGCGGTCTCTTTTAGTACCCCAGAGCGCAGTGGCGCGCACTTAGCGGGTCGGGTAGCCTAGCTATCGGGCTTGAGGCGTTCTTTGCCTCGAGTTCGATAGCGTAGCTAACCGCACCCGCGTTGCGCCACGGAGCTCGACGAAGACCCCAGAGCGCAGTGGCGCGCACTTAGCGGTGGATATAAGGCGGGATGACGTTTGGGCGTACTTGGCCCAAGCGGCGTCACGACTTATATCACGCCGCGTTGCGCCACGGAGCTCGACGAAGCCCACAGTCGTATAAGGCGCGGACCTGGCAAAGCCCGGCCAGGTGCTGCTTCGGCGCGTGGTGCGGCAAGCCGGCGCAGGCGGTGCGGCCGGCTGCAACCGCGCTGAGAAGCGCGCGTTTTCCGCCTAACTTTTGAGCTTTGCGCTCGCTGGCGCTCGCCTTGCAAATCTCAAAAGTTGCCGCGATCAGCACAGTAAGCCAAGTACAGCCCGCTTGTCTTACTGTGCTGATCGTTTCACGGCCTGACCGGCTTGCCGCACCACGCGCCTGCGCACCACCCCGGCCTACAGCAGTCGAATCAGGATAGTAGATCGTGCAGTAAACCAAATCTAAGAGATCATAGATGGATGTTAGCGATAAATTCAGTAGCTAGTGATCAGTAATCACGCTGCATTCACAATTAAAGTATTGGTTTAAATGTCGGAAACGGAGTGGCGATCCGATCGCGAAACCGTTCGATCTTGGCGATGGACGAATCCGGCTGAAAAAAAGCCTTTACAACTGGCATAGGCCTCGATACAATTAACTTTGTGTTTTGGGTCCGTAGCTCAGCTGGGAGAGCGCTGCCTTCGCATGGCAGAGGTCGAGAGTTCGAATCTCTTCGGATCCATTGTTAACAATTAAATAGATCATCCCGGGTCCGTAGTTCAGTTGGGAGAACGCCTGCATGGCATGCAGGAGGTCGCGTGTTCAAGTCACGTCGGATCCAGAGTGTGAAACATTAGCGGTGTCATGAAGCTTATTCAAGCTTGTGGTACCGCTATTTTTGTTGCAGTTAATGCATGCAGTATCTGAGCGCAAAAAAAGCCGCACAGCTTGCGGACTGTGCGGAATGTGGCAACATGCCAGCTTTCAATCTGACTTTAGTTTAACACCGCTAGACGTTCCGGGCAACTGCCAGCCTTTCCCTTTGGTGCGTTATGTCGTCCGCAAGCGCCTTGCGAACGCGATACCGCGCCAAAAGGTGGTGGTAAACATGTCAACTTTCGATCGAGCGATTATCGCGCCCCTACTTGTCGGTGTGATCTTACTTATGGTAGACCACTGGCTAGACGGCCACAAGTAGGTTAAGTAGCGGCAGCGCCTAGCAGTTTGGTACTAGGGTGTCATCTTCTTGCGGGGATGACGCCTTTTTACATTTGCTGTTTCTTGTACTTTGTGTAAACTCAGCCGGGAGTGCTTGACACTGTCGGCTTTTTTCCATACTCTGATAACAGTTTATGTTACTGGCAATGGCTGGAGGAGATAGCACACATGTGTGGAATTATTGCGTTTAATGACCCGACGGTGCTGGATAAAGAAGCAACCATCGAAGCGATGATGGAGATGATCCGGCATCGCGGGCCCAATATCGAAGGCGGCGGACATTACATTAATGATGAAGTCGCGCTTGGCTTTTGCCGCTTGAGTATCATCGATTTAGGCGGTGGCGGTCAGCCGATTTATAACGAAGATGGCACCATCGTCATCACCTTCAATGGTGAGATCTATAACTTCCAACCGTTGCGCGACGAATTGATTGCCGCAGGGCACGTGTTCAAGACCCATGCTGACACTGAAGTCTTGTTGCACGGTTATGAAGAATGGGGCATGGCAGGCACGTTGAATCGCGTGCGCGGGATGTTTGCTTACTTGATCTATGACGAAAACAAGCACGCCATGTTTGGTGCGCGGGACTTCTTTGGCATCAAACCCATGTATTATTACCAAAATGGCGACACCTTCATTGTCGGCAGTGAGATCAAGGCGTTCTTGAAGCATCCCCACTTCAAGAAGGAACTCAACAAAGAAGCCTTGAAGCCGTATCTGATGAACCAATACAACGACTTAGACGAAACCTTCTTCAAAGGCGTCTACCGCTTCCCAGCAGGTCATTGGTTCGAATTCAAAGACAACCAAATGAACATCCACGAATATTGGGATGCCAAATACGAACTTAACCAAGACCGCTCTGAAGCCGACACCATCGATGCCATTGACAAAGAAGTGGTGGATTCCATCAAGCTGCACAACGTTGCCGATGTGCCGGTGGGCAGCTTCTTGTCAGAAGGGGTCGATTCAAGTTATGTCACCACGGTATTGAAGCCGCATGAAGTGTTCTCGGTGAACTTTGACAACGGGCCGTTTGATGAAGCCAGTGTCGCGCGCGGTTTGGCTGAACAGAATGGGTTGAACTTCAACGTTGAAACTGTCGACGGCGATGAAGCGTTCCATGATTTTGCCGAGATGCAATATCATATGGATGAACCAGATGCCAATCCGTCAGTGATCCCGCTTTGGTACTTATGCCGCTTGGCGCGCAAGAAAGTCACCGTCGCCTTGTCTGGTGAAGGTGCTGACGAATTATTCGCCGGTTACGTTAACTACGGCATGCACACCAAGAAGCAAGTGATCCGCGTGTTCGCCAACTCCTTGCACAAATTGCCGCGCGGGATCCGCTACAGCTTAGGCCGCGGCATCAAGCACTTGCCGGCTTTCCCAGGCAAGGTGCATTTGTACACTTGGACCGCCAAGCCTTCTGAATATTACGTCGGCGAAGCCTTTATTTACGATCCAAGTCAGCCGACTATTTTTACCAGCGATCAAGCCAACGGCATCTTACAAGCCGATTACCAGAATGACTTGACTGTCAATGGCATCTACCAGAAGGACTTCGCCAAGGTTGAATCGGCAGAAGACCTCAAGCAGATGCAATACATTGATTTGCATCACTTCATGTTAAACGACATCTTGCAAAAAGCCGACAAGATCTCCATGGCGCATTCTTTGGAACTGCGCGTGCCGTTCTTGGATCGCAAAGTGGCGGAATTGGCCAACACCATTCCCAGCCGCATGCTGTTGAACCCTAACGGCAGCAAGTGGGCCTTCCGCAAGGCTGCTGAGAAGCACCTGCCGGAAGACTTCGCCAAGCGGCCGAAATTGGGCTTTCCAGTGCCGGTGAAGACTTGGCTGCGCGAAGCCAAGTATTGCAACGTGGTGAAGGCGTTGTTTGAAGAAGATTGGGTCAGCGAGTTGTTTGACCAACAGAAGATCTTGCAGCTGCTGCAAGATAACTTCGATCAGAAGACTGACGGCCGCCGCCAGATTTGGGTCTTGTATACCTTCTTGTTGTGGTACAAGATGTACTTCATCGAATGGGACAAAACCGTTGAGAAATATGCCCATGTCCAACCTGACGTGGCCAAATTAATGGCCAGCGGCAAGCTGGTCTAAGCACACAAAAAGCGCCGTGAAACTGCATTGCAGTTTCACGGCGCTTTTGTCGGCTTAACGTTTGGCGAGGTAATTCTGATAGACCCAATATAAGACGCCCACGATCACGACGAACAACACCAGTTTAACGATCAAGCTGAGGATGCCGGCAACGAATGGCAACAGGATCAAGGCGATCACAGCGATAATGATCCAGGTGAGGATCTGTTTGGTTTTAGCGTTCATTAGCGTAAGACTCCTTACAGGATTCGGGATTTGTTGGTTTTAGTGTACCGCAAATTCCGGACGTTCGGGGCCCAAAAGGGTAAAATCAGGCTTAAGACTGACGGTAAACCCGAAAGACAGAAATCGACAAGTACACCATATCTAGGACGAAAAAGGCCAATTTTTTGGTTTATCCACAACATATAGGCCCATATCGTGGTATGATATAGACATCAATCAAGCGGAGGTTGCCATACGGCCTCCGCTTATCACGTGGAGGCATTTTCATGATCGACATTAAAGTCAAACTCAACATCAAGAAGCGCGATGGGCGCATCGTCGACTTCGACCAACAAAAGATCACGCGCGCCATCACCAAGGCGGCAGCTTCAGTGACCAACCCGCTGTCACCAACGGATTATCATACCATTGACGCCATTTCTGATGACGCAGTGGCGACTTTGTGCGACCGCTTCGACAAAGATGTGCGCATCGCCGAGGTCCAATCTGTGGTCGAAGAAGCGATCTTAAACGCGCATCAATATGACTGGGGCAAAGCCTACACCGACTATCGCATGCAGCGCGATATCGAACGGGCCAAGAAAGCCGACGTCAACTACAACGTCCAGAAGCTGATCGATCGCGATTCGACGGTCGTTCATGAGAATGCCAACAAAGACTCCCGCGTCTTCTCCACTCAGCGTGACTTGACCGCTGGTGCGGTGGCCAAGGCCATGGGCTTGCAGATGCTGCCGCCGGAAGTGGCCAACGCCCATATGCGCGGCGACATCCATTGGCATGACTTGGATTACACACCGTTCATGGCGGAAACCAACTGCTGTTTGATCGACTTCAAAGAAATGCTCAATCACGGCTTTGTCATCGGCAATGCCGAAGTAGAACCGGCCAACTCCATTCAAGTGGCCGTCACCCAAATGACGCAGATCATCGCCAATGTGGCTTCCAGCCAATATGGCGGCTGCTCCAGTGACCGTACCGATGAAGTGCTGGCGCCTTTTGCCGAGAAGAACTACCAGAAGCACTTGGTTGAGGCCGCTGAATTGACTGACGATCCGGCCAAGCAAGACACTTACGCCAAGCGCCGCACCAAGAAAGACATCTTAGACGCCTTACAAACCTTGGAATACCAAGTCAACACCTTGTATTCTACGCAAGGCCAGACGCCTTTTGTCACGGTTGGCTTCGGGCTGGGCACCAACTGGATCGAACGCGAAATTCAAAAGGACATCTTGAAGATCCGCATCGGCGGCTTAGGCAAGGAGAAACGCACCGCGATTTTCCCGAAGCTGGTGTTCACGTTGAAGCGCGGCTTAAACTTGAACCAAGGCGATCCTAACTACGACATCAAGGAATTAGCCGTGGAATGTGCCACTAAGCGCATGTACCCTGACGTCTTGTCTTATGACAAGATCGTTGAACTCACTGGTTCTTTCAAGGCGCCAATGGGCTGCCGCAGCTTCTTGCAAGGCTGGAAGGATCCAGAAACCGGCAAAGAAGTCAACGCCGGGCGCATGAATTTAGGTGTGATCACCTTGAACCTGCCGCGTATCGCTATGGAGTCCAAAGGCGACAAAGACAAGTTCTGGAAGATTTTAGAAGCTCGCTTGAAGATCTGCAAAACCGGTTTGGTTTACAAAGTTGAGCGCGCTAAGGAAGCTACCCCTGAATCTGCGCCGATTCTGTATAAGTATGGCGCATTCGGCAAGCGCTTGGCTGATGATCAGAAAGTCGATGAAGTCTTCAAGAACTCTCGCGCCACGGTTTCATTAGGCTACATTGGTTTGTATGAAGTCGGCACGGTGTTTTATGGCCCAGAATGGGAGAAGAACCCAGAAGCCAAGCAATTCACCATTGATGTGGTCAAGGATCTATACGACCACTGTGTGGATTGGGAGAAGCAATACGGCTATCACTTCTCAGTTTACTCAACGCCTAGCGAATCGCTGACTGACACTTTTGCCCGCGCCGATAAGAAGCGCTTTGGTGTGGTCAAAGACATCACCGATAAAGACTACTACACCAACTCTTTCCACTACGACGTACGCAAGCAGCCGACGCCGTTTGAGAAGTTGGACTTCGAGAAGGATTACCCGAAGTATTGTTCCGGCGGTTTCATCCACTACTGCGAATACCCGAATTTGAAGCAGAATCCTAAGGCTTTGGAAGCCGTCTGGGATTATGGCTATGATCGTGTCGGCTATCTTGGCACCAACACGCCAATCGATCAGTGCTTCGAATGCGGCTTCAAAGGTGAATTCAAAGCCACGGAAAAAGGCTACGAATGTCCACAATGCGGCAACCACAACCCAGACACTTGTGATGTGGTCAAGCGCTTATGCGGCTACTTGGGCAACCCGAACAAGCGCCCAATGGTTCATGGTCGGCAAGAAGAGATCATCCATCGCAAGAAGCATATGAGCTTAGGCAACGACCACTTGGCCGGTCAAGCTTAATCGAAATCGTTGAGCCGCGCGCTTTAAAAGTGCGTGGCTTTTTGTTTGCGCCGCCGCTGGCTCCACGCCGCGCAGCGATACCTGTCCGGCAGCCGCTATGCCGACTGCGGCATAACGACACGCAAGCTGTGTATCTTCACACATGTAACCGTTAGCAGTAAACTTAAAGTGTACCGTGATAGGGGGAATGATTTGTGAATGTTTTAGCCCTTGTAGGTGAAAGTGGTGCGGCAACGTTGAGCCAAACGGTGCTGGATCGCTTGCGCGCCTTGGTGCCTGCGCACAAGATCGCAGCTGATGCGCCTAAGCTTGAAGCGGCGATCACTGCAGCAGACGGGTTGATCGTGGTCGTACCAGAACACGAGCCAGGCGTCTTAACCGCCTTGCAGCAAGCAATTGCGGCGTTGACCCAAACAAAGCCGCTGTTAGCTGGGATGCCAACGCTTTTGATCGGCGCCAGTGCAACGAGCATGGACAGTTTTCGGGCGACGAAAGCATTGGCGCAAACTCTGGCCGGCCACGGCGTGAAAGCTGCGCTGTGCGCCCAAGTTGAACTTGGTGACGCCAGGCGCCAAGCAAAGATGCCGCAATTAAAAGCAGCGGCGGCCAAGTTAACTGCCGCTATGACACAGGAGGATGAAACGATGAAACAACCGCAGATCGCATGGGATGCGACTTATGATGTTATCGTGTTAGGTTTTGGCGGCGCTGGCGCAACTGCAGCGCGCTTTGCTGCAGACAACGGCGCCAAGGTGTTGCTGGTGGATGCGGCACCGAATGGCCATGAAGGCGGCAACACGCGTTACGCTGGGCAAATCGTCGGCTCGGCCAGCGATTTTGACGAAATGAAGCAATATTATGAGCGGCTGCAGTATCCGTTAGATCTTGATGAAGAAATGATCGATACTTACGTTGACGGCATGGTGGGGATGAGCGATTATTTCCAGAAGTATCTGGGCGTGGCCAAGCCGTTTTCAGTGCGGCGTGATTGGACCAAGACCAAGCCCAACCTCAAGACAATGCTGCCGGAATTTCCAGAATATCCAGGCGGCGAGGCGTATGACGTGTTGCTGGTGCATGATGGCACATTTGATTCGGCCTTTTGGAAAACGCTGCGGCAACAAGTTGTCGATCGCGCCGACCAAATCGATGTGTGGTTCGCATCACCAGCCCGTCACTTGCTGCAAGACCCAACGACCAAAGCCGTGATCGGTGCCCAAATCGAACGCGAGCATGTGTTGTTAAACATCCAAGCTACTAATGGGGTCGTGCTGGCCACTGGCGGCTTTGAAAACAACAAGCAAATGATCCAAGATTACTTAGGTGCGCAAGCCTTGACCCCGCTTGGCACGGTTTATAACAAAGGTGATGGCGTGGCGATGGCCCAAGAAGTTGGTGCCGATATGTGGCACATGCACAACTATGAGTCATTGGGCTTGACGGTGCGCGAACCTGAAGGCAAACGCGGCAAGATCTTGTTTGACTGGACCGCAATGACCAAAGGCAGTGCGTTTGTGATTGGTGATGACGGGACGCGGTATTTGAATGAAGCCGAAGAAAATCGCCATGGGCACTTATATGATCATGGCACTTGGCGGATCCCAGCCAATAACGTGCACCCTTATTTGATCTTTGATGCCAAGAAGTATGCGGCGTTTGAACAAGCATCACCTGCGTGGTTGAAGCAAGTGATCAAAGCCCCAAACATCGCTGATTTAGCGGCGTTGTTGCATGTGCCAGCCGCGAACTTGGCCAAGACGCAACAGCGCTTTGATCAATTTGCCAAAGCCGGCGACGACCCGCAATTTGATCGGGATCCGCAATCGATGACGGCTTTTGACGACGGCCCGTATTATGCGCTGCCGCTGCGCCAGTCGATGCTCAATACCCAAGGCGGCCCACGGCGCAATGTGCGCTGTGAAGTGCTTGACCCCACTGGCAAGCCGATTCCGCAATTGTATTCAGCAGGGGAGCTTGGCGGGATTTCTGCCAATCAGTACCAAGGCGGCAACAACTTAGCCGAATGCTTGATTTTTGGTAAGATCGCCGGCATGAACGCGGCGCGGCCAAAGCACAATGTCGCAGTCAGCGCTGGGCAAACCGCGGCGGCGTCAGCGGCGCCTGATGCGACATCAGGCGCCAGCCAACATGCTGCCGCAGCTTCTGATCTTGCCGGCGCCAGTGAAGATTACCCAACTGGACCAGATCAATATATCGGCCGCTCAACTGCCGGTATGGGCAATGAAATCGTGGTGCGCGTTACTTACAAAGACCACACGATCGAAAATGTCGAAGTGTTGAAGCAGAATGAGTCCGGCGATTTTGGACTCAAAGCGATCCAAGCTTTGCCGCAAGCGATGGTTGCTAAGAACTCACCTGACGTTGATGCCGTCACCGGCGCCAGTGTTTCCAGCAGTGCGTTGAAAGAAGCCGTTAAAGACGCTTTGCGCCAAGCCAAATAAATTGATGAACACCACGCCGTTTGGACGTGGTGTTTTATGTTGGTGCAGTGAAATGAACAGATCTTTTGCGTATTAATAGTATGAACGGTAAAATAGATGGATAGAAACGGGGGAACAAACCATGGCCAATGCACAGGCGCTTGCGATTCTACAAGATAAATTCGGCTATCCGGAATTTCGGCCAGGCCAAGCTCAGGCGATCGATCAGGTGTTAGCCGGCGAGAATACTTTAGTGGTGATGCCGACTGGCGGCGGGAAGTCGCTGTGTTACCAGATCCCAGCTTTATTGCTTGATGGGTTGACTTTGGTGGTGTCGCCTTTGATCGCGTTGATGAAAGACCAAGTCGATGCCTTGAACGAAAACGGTATCGCTGCAACGTATATCAACTCCAGTTTGACCTACCAAGAAGCGGAGAATCGCTTGACCTTAGCGGCCCAAGGTGCCGTTAGGATGTTGTATGTGGCCCCGGAGCGCTTAGATCAGCCGCAGTTTCAAGAAGAATTATCTGGGTTGAACATCAGCTTGATGGCAGTTGACGAAGCCCATTGTATTTCGCAATGGGGACATGATTTTCGGCCGAGTTATTTGCACTTGCAAGAAATTGCCGCCAACTTGCCGTCGCAGCCGACTATTGTGGCTTTGACGGCAACGGCCACAACGCGAGTGGCCGAAGATATCTGTCAGCGCCTCGCCATTGCGCCGCAGAAGATGATCAACACCGGCTTTGCCCGGGACAACTTGAGCTTCAGCGTGGTGCGTGATCAAGATAAAGATTTATACCTCACTGAATATCTGAAACTCAATCACGACCAATCCGGGATCATTTACGCCGCCACGCGCAAAGAAGTGGAGCGGCTGTATAACTTCTTAAGCAAGAAGCATTTGCCAGTGACCAAATATCATGCCGGCTTAAGCGAAACCGAGCGGGCCCAGAATCAAGAAGATTTCTTATATGACCGCTTGCCGATCATGATCGCCACCAATGCATTCGGCATGGGCATCGATAAGTCCAATGTGCGTTTTGTGATTCACGATCAAGTGCCTGGCGACTTGGAGTCATATTATCAAGAAGCCGGCCGCGCTGGTCGCGACGGCTTGCCAAGTGAAGCGATTTTGTTGTTTGCACCGCAAGACTTGCAGATCCGCCATTTCTTCATCGATCAATCTGAAGGCGATGACGATTACAAGCAGCGCGAATACATGAAGCTGCAAACCATGGCGCAGTATGGCAACACCGGCGATTGCTTGCAACAATTCATCTTGCGCTATTTTGGCGAGAAAAGTGCGCCATGCGGGCGGTGTTCTAATTGTTTGGATCAGCGCGAGCTCGTTGATGTCACCGAAGACGCGCAGAAGGTCTTGTCTTGCGTGGTGCGCATGCATTCACGCTTTGGCAAAGGCTTGATTGCCCAAGTACTGGCCGGCGCCAACAATCAGCGCATTAAAGACTTGCACCTGCAGGAACTGTCCACTTACGGCTTGATGGCGTCTCAACGGCAAAAGGACATCACCGGCTTCATTGATTTTCTGACCGCCAGCGGGTTCTTGCAAGCCAACGGCGGCCAATATCCGACCTTGAGCATCACCATGGCTGGCGCGCAAGTGTTAAAAGGCCAACAGCAGGTCCAACGCAAAATGGCCGCCAAAGCCAAGGCGACTTTGGCCATTGACGATGATTTGTTCCAGGCGCTGCGCAATTTGCGCCGCGAGTTAGCCGAATCTGCCGGCGTGCCGCCATATGTGATTTTCTCAGATCAAACCTTGAAGCAATTGGCGCAAGAACGGCCGCAAGATCGCTTGGCAATGCTTTCGGTGCGCGGCGTCGGCCAAAACAAACTCGACAAATACGGCGAACAGTTCTTAGCGCTGTTAAAAGACGCGTGATCGTTTTTGTTTATTGCTGGCCCAGTTGGCGTGAATATTCCGTCGATTGGGCTTTATGCATGGCAGACAATTGGGTATGATGAGGAAGAGACTCGAATTCAAAGGAGTATGCGATGCAACTATATAACACCTTGACCAGACGCAAAGAGGAATTCAAACCCATCACCGCAGGCCGCGTGACCATGTACGTTTGTGGTCCGACGGTATACAACTACATCCATATCGGCAATGCCCGCAGCGCCATCGCCTTTGACACGATCCGGCGGTATTTTGAATATCGCGGCTATCAAGTCGATTACGTGTCGAATTTCACCGATGTCGACGATAAAATCATCAACGCCGCCAAGGCTGAAGGCGTGCCGCCGTTAGAATTGGCGCAGCGCTTCATTGATGCGTTCATGGCCGACACCAAGGCCATTGGCATCGAGCCGGCCACGGCGCATCCGCGCGCTAGTGAAATGATCCCCGAGATCATTGCCTTCATCCAAGCCTTGATGGACAAAGGCTATGCATATGCCGTTGACGGCGACGTGTATTTTCGCGTGCGCAAGTCCAAGCATTACGGACAATTGGCCAATAAGCATATCGATGAATTGGAATTAGGCGCCAGCCAACACGTCAATGATGTAGAAACTGCCCGCAAAGAAGACCCGGTGGATTTTGCCTTGTGGAAAGGGGCCAAACCCGGTGAAATTGCTTGGACCTCGCCTTGGGGCAGCGGCCGGCCGGGCTGGCACATTGAATGTTCCGTGATGGCCACCACCTTATTAGGCGACACCATCGACATTCACGCCGGCGGCCAAGATTTGGAGTTCCCGCACCACACCAATGAAATCGCCCAATCAGAAGCAAAGACTGGCAAGACGTTTGCCCATTATTGGCTGCACAACGGCTTTGTGACCATTGGCGAAGATGACGCGAAGATGTCTAAGTCGTTAGGCAACTTCATCACGGTGCATGATCTACTGAAAACCGTCGACGGCAACGTCTTGCGCTTCTTGATGGCCGGCACCCAATACCGCCGCCCGATCCGTTATTCAGAAGCCGGGCTGCAAGAAGCAGCCGCTAACTTGGCGAAGCTGCAAACCGCCGACAACAACGTCGCCTTCCGTCAAGCCGATGCGCCAGCAGGAGCCGATGAACAACTCAGCGCTGCAGTTGCCGATTTGAAGGCGCAGTTCATTGCAGCCATGGATGATGATTTCAACGTCCAAAACGGCTTGGCAGTGGTGTATGAGCTGGCCAAGCTGATGAATGAATACGCCCAAGCCTCAGCACCTAAAGCAGACAGCTTGGCTTTGTTGCGCCAAACACTCAAAGTTTGGCTGCAAATCTTTGGGGTCACCTTTGCCCAAAAGCAAACCTTAGATGCCGATATTGATGCCATGATCGCCCAGCGCGACGCGGCGCGGGCAGCCAAGGATTTTGCCACCAGCGACAAGCTGCGTGACCAATTACAAGCCATGGGGATCATCTTAGAAGATACCCCGCAAGGAACGAGGTGGCGCCGCAAATGACAGATGCTAAACAACTCAATGGGATCGCCTTGGCTTATCTGGGGGATGCTGTGTATGAAGTTTTCGTCAGAGAACACTTATTAAATCGCGGTTTCGTGCGGCCGAATCAATTGCAGCACGCGGCGACGAATTTTGTCTCAGCTAAAGCCCAAGCGGCGCTGATCGCCGGCATGGAAGAACAAACTTTGTTGACAGATACGGAGTGGGATTATTATAAGCGCGGCAGAAACGCCAAGTCTTACACCCACGCCAAGCACACTGATGTGGTCACTTATCGCATCTCCACTGGCTTTGAGGCCTTATTTGGTTACTTGAAGCTCACGCAGCAAGACGAACGGATCCAGACGCTAGCAACATGGTGCATCGATTACGTCGAAGCAGGAAGGACCGGACATGGTCAAATCACAGAATAATCGCAACAAATTTCATCGCGATCCTGAACAAAAGGCGCGCCGCGATCAACGCGTTGCCCGCGCTCGCGAAGACGATCGCCGTCAAGTCGTGCCAGTTCCAGAGGCGCCGGAAGACAACGAATTCACTTTTGGCCGCCATGCGGTAGAAGAAGCTTTGAAAGTCGGCAGTGCAGCCAACATTAACAAGCTGTTTGTGCAAACCGACATGAAGTCTGATCAAGTGCATATGATTGTCAAAGCCGCGCAAGCCAAGAAGATCATCGTCAGCCAAGTGCCTAAGTCCAAATTGGACTTGATGACTGACGGCGGCAATCATCAAGGCGTGTTGCTGGCCATGAGCCCTTATGCTTATGCCACTATCGACGACTTGTTTGCCCATGCCGCCGGCCACGACCCATTCTTCTTGATCTTGGATAATTTGGAAGATCCGCATAATTTAGGTTCGATCATGCGCACGGCTGATGCCGTTGGCGTCGATGGCATCATCATCCCCAAGCATCGTGCCGTGGGCTTGACCTCAACGGTAGCCAAGGTTTCCACCGGCGCTATTGAACACGTGCCAGTGGCGCGGGTCACCAACTTAGCCGCCACGGTCAAGACGCTCAAAGAGCGCAACGTGTGGGTGTTTGGTACCGCCATGGACGGCCAAGACTTCACCCAGTGGGATGCGCATGGCGCTATCGCTTTGGTGATCGGCAATGAAGGCAAAGGTATCAGTCCAGGTATCGCCAAGCTGATGGATGCCACCGTGACTATTCCAATGGTCGGCCATGTACAAAGCCTGAACGCTTCGGTTGCCGCTGGAATCTTGATGTATCAAGCCTTCAATAGCCGGAGGGCCTAATGCGCCGGCATATCCTGATCGTGGACGCGTATAACGTCATTGGCAACTGGCCGCAACTGGCCAAGCTCAAAGCCGATGGCAAGCTCGATGCCGCCCGCGATCTGCTGCTGCAAGTGCTCGCTGAATACCGCGCTCATGAGAATGCCGAAATGATCGTGGTGTTTGATGCGATGTACGTGCCAGGCATCGGGCAAAAATATGACCAATGGGATATGCAAATCGTTTGGACCGATGAGGAACAAACCGCAGATTCTTACATCGAAGCTTTGGCCGAGAAGAACAACACGCCGCTGGTGCAATTGACCGTGGTGACTTCTGATCAAGCTGAGCAGTGGACGGTGTTTTCCCGTGGCGCCTTGCGGATCTCATCGCGAGATTTTCTCGGTTACGTGCGCCGTTCGCACAAAGAGTTCACCAAGTCGGCTAATCCTTTCATCATGCGTGAGAAGAAGCGCAATGTCCCTTGGAATGACGCGCAACAAGCTGAGCTTGACGCTTTGCGCCGCAAGCTTGAAGAAGGCGACGACTAAATTGATAGCCTTGTTCTGCGATTCATTGAATCGCAGAACAAGGCTATTTGTGTGGGCTTAGGGCCTGGCCACCGCTTTCCCCACGACGCTTCGCAACCCATGCCCTACACAATTCGCAACAGGTTAAAAGACTGTCGGAGAAACAGTGATCGACATGCGTCGTATGCTAAAACAAATTTTCAAGGAAATAGCGCCTGGTGGGCACATCGTGTGGCGTTTAGATGGTGTGGAATGGCAGTGGTGGGGTGATAATTGGCCATTTCTGCTACGGTCGAGTGGAATCTCGCCCGCAGTAGCCGTTTCCTCCAAAGCAGCTCAAGGTTGCGATTGATCTCGAGCATATGTTGGTCGAAAATCTTGTAACAGATTACTAATGATGTAGGACAGGTAATGCGGAGTGTTGTGGGGCCAGCCAGTTGGTCAGGCCGTGAAACGATCGGCAGTGCGAAACAAGTGGGATTTGCTTGGTTCGCACTGCTGATCGCGGTAAGTTTGAAGACCCGCGTTGAGCGCAGCGATGCGGGGCTTGAAACTTAGGCGGAAAACGCGCGTCCTTCAGCGCGGTTGCAGCCGGCCGCACCGCCTGACCGACTGGCTGGCCCCACAATGCGCAGCATCACCTGTCCGACCTGCAAAACCGGTAAATACATTTTATCGTTGACAAATGTAAATTTTGGCAGTATCCTGTATTTGTAAGTTACAAATGTAGTTTTTAGGAGGCGCAACAATGGCAGAGGCCTTATCCCCCGCTGAATGGGAAGTAATGCGCGTCGTGTGGACCAAAAACACGGCATCGACCACCGACATCGTCGCGGTGATGCAGCAAAAGCGCGACTGGGCAGAATCAACGATCAAGACCTTGTTGCGGCGCTTAGTGGCCAAGCAGGCCTTAACCACCAGCAAACAAGGGCGGCAATTTATTTATACGCCGCAGATCCAAGAACAGCCGGCAATGAAAGAAGCCGCGGAGAACTTATTTGCCAGCTTGTGTGACATGAAAAAAGGCGCGGTCCTTGCCGACTTGTTGCAAACCACAACATTAAGCCAAGCAGACATTCAACAAATGCAAATCATCTTGGCCCACAAGGCGCAAACCGCGCCAAAGCAGGTGGCTTGTAACTGTTTAGGGGATTGTAATTGTGAAGGAGGAGACGCGTCATGATCAAATTGATCGTATTGATCGTCGGGCTGTTGCTGATCGGCTTCATCTTATGGTGGTTCTTCGGCAAGCATGCCGTCGCCACACAAGAAGCTGTCGTCGCCGACCAGAAACAACAAGTCGATGTGCTGGTCAAAGGCGGCTACTCGCCAGAGCGCGTCGTCCTTAAAGCCGGGGTGCCGGCGGTATTGAACTTTACCCGCACGGATCCGTCAAGTTGTTTGGACCGCGTGGTGTTTCCGGATTTCGGGATCAACCAAGCCTTGCCTAAAGGCGAAACACAAACGATTCAAATCGACACCAGCAAACCAGGTGAATACACTTGGGCATGCGGCATGGACATGTTCCATGGCCAATTAGTCATCGAATAGTCAATTAAGGAGATTATCATGAGTGAAAACATTCAACACATCAACATCAACGTTGCCGGCGGCTATGATCCAGAAGTTGTGACGGTCAAGCAAGGTGTCCCAGCTGAACTGACCTTTACCCGCACCAATGCCCAAGGCTGTTTGGATGTGGTGCATTCAAAGGACTTAGATTTTGAGCAGAACTTGCCATTGAACCAGCCGCAAACGGTGACGATCGATACCAAACAAGCCGGTGAATTTCAATACAGTTGCGGGATGGACATGTTCTTTGGCAAGGTGGTGGTGCAATAATGTCGATTCTTGCGCGCTTTTGGGTGTCGCTGATCTTAAGTTTGCCAATGATTGCAGAGATGATCCTTAAGCCTTTTGGCATCATGCTGCCTGGTGGCGAGTGGACGATGTTGATCTTGACGACGATCATTATGGCAGTGTCTGCAGTACCGTTTTGGCAAAGTGCTTGGGCAAGTTTCACCAAGCATCACGCTAACATGGATACGTTAGTCGCTATCGGTACCGCCACAGCGTATTTCTACAGCATCTATGCGATGTTCACGCAGCAAGCGGTGTTTTTTGAAAGTGCGGCGATCGTGGTGGCTTTCGTCTTGTTGGGGCAAGTGTTTGAAGAACGGATGCGCAACAATGCGTCAGAAGCCGTGGCCAAGCTCGGTCAGCTGCAAGCCAAAGATGCTGAAGTGTTAGTTGACGGTACTTGGCAGCGCAAGGCGTTAAGCGAGATCCAAGTCGGTGACACCTTGCGCGTGCGGCCTGGGGAGAAAATCGCTGTGGATGGCGTGATTGTTGCTGGTGAATCCAGTGTTGATGAGTCCATGGTAACCGGCGAATCCATGCCAGTGGCCAAGACTGTCGGCGACAGCGTGATCGGCGCGACCATCAATGCCAATGGCGCGCTGACTTACACCGCCACTAAAGTCGGTGACGACACGATGCTTGCGCAAATCATGGTGATGGTCAAGAACGCGCAGAATTCCCATGCGCCGATTCAGAAGCTGACCGATAAGGTGTCGGACATTTTCGTGCCAGTGGTGTTGATCTTGGCTTTGGTCACGTTCTTGATCTGGTATGTGTTCATTGGGGCCAGTGTTGCCAATGCCTTGATCTTTGCGGTATCAGTTGTGGTCATCGCCTGCCCATGTGCCTTGGGACTGGCGACGCCAACGGCTTTGATGGTCGGTACCGGGCGTGCTGCCAAGCTTGGCATCTTGATCAAGGACGGTGAAGTCTTAGAAGCTGTTAATGATATCACCACGGTGGTGTTTGATAAAACCGGCACCATCACCAACGGCAAGCCAGTGGTCACTGATGTGCTGGGGGATTCCAAGCGCGTCTTGTCAGTGGCTGCGGCCTTAGAAACTGCTTCAGAACATCCTTTGGCCCAAGCCGTGTTGGCCCAAGCTGAAGCTGAAGCGATCACGCCGCTTCAAGCCGCAGATTTCAAAGCGATCCAAGGCAAAGGGGTAGCGGCAACAGTCGCCGGCCAGCCTGCTGTGGTAGGTAATGCCAAATTGATCGAAGACTATCCTGTGGCCGATGATTTGAAGAAACAAGCGATCGCCTTGCAGCAACAAGCCAAAACGGTGGTTTATGTCGGCGTTGGCCATGAGTTGATCGGAGCCATTGCCATTCAAGACACGCCTAAAGCCACTTCGCAAGCGGCGATCGCCGCTTTGCACGAGCGCGGGTTGAAAACGGTGATGCTCACCGGCGATAATCAGCGGGTGGCTGAAGCTGTCGCCAAGCAAGTCGGAATCGACGACGTGATTGCCGATGTATTACCAGGCGACAAAGCCGCGCAAGTTCAAGCTTTGCAGCAGTCCGGCAAGGTGGCGTTTGTCGGTGATGGCATCAATGATGCGCCGGCGCTGACGACAGCTGATGTTGGCATTGCCATGGGCGCTGGGACCGATGTGGCGATTGCTTCAGGTGGAATCATCTTGGTGCGCAACGATTTGCGCGACGTGGCATTGGCGTTGGAATTAAGCAGGAAAACGTTCAATCGCATCAAGCTTAATTTGTTCTGGGCGTTCATCTATAACATCTTAGGGATCCCGGTGGCGGCAGGCTTGTTCTTCGCCATTGGTTTGAGCCTCAGCCCGGAACTGGCAGGTTTGGCGATGGCGTTCTCATCGTTGTCAGTGGTTACCAGTTCGGTTTTGTTGAACAAGGTCAAACTCAATCTGCCAAGTGCACAAGTTAGTGCGTAAAATCAAGGCGGGGTCAGTCAACACAATGTGCTGGCTGACCCCGCCTATTTTAATGCAAGTTATCGTTTCGTTAACGGTGTATGTTGGTGCGCGAATCTAAGGCTTCCAGCAACTGTTGGCGAAATTCTGGGTAGCCTTGTGCTGACCTGCTTTGGGCAAAGTAGGGATTGGCGATGACGTGGCGGATCGTACCAGGCCGACCAGCCATCACAGCAATTTTTTGACCAAGCTTTAAGGCTTCATCGATATCGTGAGTGATGATAAAAAACGCCGTGTGCGTTGCTTGCCATAACTGCAAGATGACTTGATGCATTTCTTGGCGGGTAAATGCATCCAAAGCCCCAAAAGATTCATCCAATAAAGCCAAGCGCGGTTGATTGACCAACACCCGCGCCAAGGCGACGCGCTGTTTCATCCCGCCGGAAAGAGAAGCAACTCGGGCATGGCGCTGGTTGATTAAGCCGATTTGGTGCAAGGCCAATTCGATGCGCGAGGCTTGCAGGGCTTGGGCTTGATGCCGCATCCGTAAGCCAAAAGCAAGGTTTTGTTCGACATCAAGCCAAGGATATAAACTGGCATTTTGAAAGACGACACCGCGCTCCCAGCTTGGACCGACGATGGGTTGCTCGTCCAGTAGAACCTGGCCGCGACTGGCAGGCAAGTATCCTGCGATGACTTTCAATAATGTGCTTTTACCACATCCAGAGCGGCCTAATACAACTACCAATTCACCTGGGGCGACGGTTAAATCGACCCCGGCAATGGCTGGCGTTTGTTCGCCTGGATAAGTTGCAGCGATATCGTTGAGTGTAAGCATCGTTAAGGCTCCTTTGCTGGAAGATCGATAAAGTCGATCAGCTGATCTAGTGTTGGTGCGGACCTGATGGTTTGTTGCTGGGCCATGAACTGACCAGTGCGTAACAAAGCGCGGCGAAATTCGCCGTTTAACAAGCGTGTACTGCACTGAGTTGCGGCAGTCGGCAGGAGGGATGAACCAAGTTGCTGTTTCGCCGCTTGCGGGGTGATGTCGATTTGCTTGGCGGCAGCTTGAATCGCTTGTTGGGGATGATGCTGATAAAGCTGGTGAGCCGCGTCAAGTTGGGTAAGGATCCCGTGGGCTAACTTGGGCTGGCTTTTAATGAAGGCGGTACGCATAAGTAAGACGTTGGCGGTCGTGTTGCCTTGATGGCTTTGGGTCGCGCTGGTAGTCAACAGCTTGCCAGTTTGGGTGAGTTGTGAAAGCGTCGGCTGCCAAGTGTAAGCCGCGTCGATATCGCCGCGCTGCCAAGCCGCCACGATGTCTTGGGTGTCCATATCGATCAAGGTGACTTGATGCAGTAAGTGTTGTTTTTTGAGTACCATCATCAGGCTGTAGTGGGAGGTGGAAGCAAAAGGGGTGGCGATTTTTTTACCGCGCAGATCCGCCAAAGTGGTGATGCCGCGGCCTTTTTTAACCACGAGGCCTTCATTATTGCCGATGATGCTATTGATCCACACTAGTTTCACTTTGATGCCGGCGTTTAAGGCGACTAATGCATTCGTATCGCCCATTGAGGCACAATCGATATCACCAGACATCAAGGCTTTGTTAGCATCAACGCCTGAATCAAAAGGAATATATTGGATGCGGACGTGCTGTTGCTTGGCCAAGTCGGTAAAATAGCCTTGATGCCGCGCAATGGCAACATCATCAGGCACTTGTAAGATGCCGATGCGAATCGTGGTTTCACTTGTTCGCTGGGAGTGACAACCTGTCATAATTAACAAGCCCATCAGCAGCAGGCTTAGCTTTAATCGCTTCATTCTTGATCACTCCAATACACGAATCGGCGTTGCAACCATTGCAGCAGCGCATCGATCAGAACACCAGTGACGCCGAGAATGATGATGCCAACAAACATGACGTCAGATTTAAGATATTTGGAAGCGTTGATGATCATCCAGCCGATGCCGTAAGTCGCAGCAACCATTTCGGCAGCTACAACGGTTGTATAAGCAACACCGGTCGCGGTACGAATGCCGGTTATGATATTCGGCAAAGCTGCCGGCAATAAGACGTGCCAGAAGATCTGCGTGCTATCGGCACCCAGTGATGCTGCAGCGTTGAGATATTCCGTTGGCACTTGGCGCACGCCACTGACGCACGCCAAATATATCGGCGGAAACGCCGCCAGGTATAAGAGCATGATCTTAGATTGCTCACCGATCCCCAGCCACAAGATCAAGATCATGTAATAAGCTAGCGGCGGCAGCGGCCGGACGAACTGCACGAACGAATCGATTAAGGCGTTGACGCGCGCATTATGGCCGCTTAACAAACCTAACGGGATCGCGGTGAGAACCGCTAAGCTCAACGCAACAAGCAAGCGCAGCATCGTCATGCTAAAATGTTTCGCCAAGCTAATGCCATTATAGCCGTGCTGGCACAGCTGGATAAAAGTCTGAGCGATCTGCAGCGGGCTGGGCAGCAAGACAGCAGGAATCAACTTGGTCAGCGTGATCAATTGCCAGATGATGATAATCAGAAGCCATGCGCCAAGTGTTAGCCGACGATGATGAGTTTGTTTCACGATTAAGCTCCATTCTATTAAGCGGCAATGGCAAAACACACCGGCCAACGAATGTACCGGATGGTCGGTGTGCCAAAACGCGGTTATAGCAAGTCGAAGCGATAATGATCGATGATTGGCTTGCGGCCGGAGGTTTGATCATGATAATACTCGTACTCAGATAAACCCAAGAATGAACCGACAATGTTGTAGACATTGGTGTACCCTAAGTTGACCAAGGCACGCACGACGTTATAGCTGCGCTGGCTGGAAAGACAATGCAGGTAAACTGGCTGGTCAGTTGGAATTTCTGCCAGCCGCTTGCGGAATTGACTCAATGGGATGTTGATGGCGTTGTGGATATGGCCTTGAGCATATTCATCCGGTTCGCGCGTGTCGATGATCGTGGCGCCGCTTTCGACAAGCTCGCGCACAGCACTGACTGGCACTTGTTTGTATTCATCGTTGAGGATGTTTGAGGCGACCAAACCGACTGTTTGAACGGCATTCTTGGCCGTGGCGAATTGCGGCTGGTAAGCCAGGTCTAATGCTGGCAGATCTGCCACAGTCCCATGAAAATGAATCGCCGTGGCAATGATGTCGATTTGCTTATCAACTTGACTGGCACCGATCGCTTGCGCACCTAACAATGCACCGTCTGGATAGCGAAAAACGACTTTGAGCCGCAGCGGCTTTGCGTTAGGCATTAATGGAACCTTGTCTTTGGGGATGATTTCTGCGATCCGCGTTTGAATGCCGGCAGCTTTTGCCGCGGCTTCGCTTAGACCTGTCGCGGCGGCGTTAAGGGTGAACAACGGGAGCACTTGTGAACCTTGGGTGCTGATAGGGACACTGTTGCGGCCATAAATGTGGTCCGCGGCGATCCGCGCTTGCAGTTGGGCTTGATAGGCCAAATTTTGCCGCGTTTGTTGATGGGTGATCGTGTTGGTCACTTCAATGGCGTCGCCGATGGCATAGATGTGCGGCAAGTTGGTGGCATAGTGGCGATCAACGGCGATTGCGCCGGTTTCACCTAATGTGATACCGATCTTCTGGGCCAATGCGGTATTGGGTTGTACCCCGACGGCGAAAATTACCGTTTCTGCGGGAAGGGTGGTTTGATCGGCTAACGTCACGTTATGTGCCCCGATTTGTGCGACGGCTGTTGCGGTGTGAAGATCGACGCCATGATCGATCAATTCCTTATGCAGCACTTGGACAAAATCATCATCAAAGTTAGCCAAGATGTGCGCTTTTGCTTCGATCAAACTCACCTGATAATCAGCATTAACGAGGTGTTCAGTTAGTTCCAAGCCAACAAATCCTGCACCGATCACCGCGATATGTCGGACTGCATTGGCGTGCAGATACTTGGCCAAGCGGTCGATATCAGCGACGTCGCGAACAGCGAAGACGTGATCGCGATCAGCACCAGGCAAAGTGGGGATCACAGGTGTGGCACCAGGAGCCAGCACCAAGTCGTCATAAGCATGGGTGGTTTGCTTGCCAGTACGGGTATTTCTAACGGTAACGATTTGAGCATGGGAATCGACAGCGATGACTTCATTGTTGATGTGAGCGGTGATGTTGTATTGAGCTTTGAGCTCAGCCGGGGTCAGCAAGACGATACTATTGGCGTCTTTAATAGTGCCGTCAAGGTGATAGGGAAGGGAACAATTTGAATACGAAATCGCCGGCCCTTTTTCGAAGATGGTGATCGAAGCACGCTCGTCTAAGCGCCGTACACGCGCTGCTGCAGATGCCCCACCGGCGTTACCGCCGACGACGATAATTTTCTTGACCATGTTAAGCAACCTCCAATCCTTGCCGCTTTGGCAGCAAGCTGACTTTACCTTCTAAGACAACGATTGTGGCGACAGAACCTAGCGTCAATGCAATCAAGAAGATATAGCCGTGCAGCGAGTAGTTGGTGATACCAGAATATAGTGCCCCGATATTGCAGCCTTTGGCCAAGCGCGCGCCGATACCCATAAATAAACCACCAAGTGCGTAAGTGGCGACATCATTGGCGCGAAACTTGAAGTTGAACTTGAAGCGGCCAGCCAATAAGAATGCAATCAAAGAACCTAAGATGATCCCAAAATTACGAATGGAAGAGCCATCGGATAAGAAGCCGCCAGCAGCGATTTGTGCGTTAAGCTTAGCAAAAACCGGATCGCTTAAGTTGACGCCGATTGCTTTGAGAAATTGTGCGCCTTGCAAGGTGAATGCGCTAGTCACGCCCCAAGAGTTGCCAGTGGTGATAATGATGAAGCCGGCAATGATCGCTGTTAGCAAACCGGCAGTCAAGAATGACCAGCGCTGGATGAAGACCTTGTGATACAGCGATAAGTTGGCATCGGTAGTTGCAAGCGGCTTTTCGAAATCTTCATAGTCGGCGTTAGCATTTGCTAACCCAGCGGCTTGGCGATGTTTCTGATAGGCGCGGATGATGAAGTATAAGATGCCCAAGAACACAAGCAAGATGATAAATGACCCGATAAAGCCGAAGTACTGAGGCAGCCATACGTTACCGCCGATTTTGCCAACGGCAGAATTATCTAATTTGGCACTCAGCCAAACGCCCACCGGTGAGCCAATGATGAAGAATGGTAAGGCAATTATGGCGTGGCCTTCGCCTTCACCAAAATCAGTCAAGGTACCAGAAGCACACCCACCAGCCAAAATCATGCCGGAACCAAACAGTGCGCCGCCGATGATCGTACCAATGTTGGCATATTCAACAGAAGCAGAGCCGGGAATGATTGCTTGCTTGGCTGTGGCCAGGTAAGCGACCACTCCGCCGGTTGCCGCGGCGTGCCATTGGATCCCAGTTGTTAGGATCGCCGTTGCAGCGATCATACCTAACAAGGCTAAGGCTAAACTGCTTGAGCCGCGGTAATATAATTGTTTGATCCCGCCGGCAAACCCAAAGCGTGCCCGGGTGAAAACATAACCGATCGCTAAACCTGCGATCAAGAATACAGGCAGATTGGCGGCGCGACCAGCGACGAATATCCCCGCCGCAACCGCCACGATGATGGCGATAATGGCATAAAACGGTTGACGATAACTCAAATGATGAGTGACAAAATATTCCTTGATCATATCGGTGACCTCCCTTGTGACGATGCGAGAGACGAAAAAGCACTTCCGCCCAATATCAATAAATTGACAAAGGGCGAAAGTGCTTTTCCGCGTTACCACCTTAATTCAAATAATTCTCACGAATCATTCCTCTCGGGTACTTCGCCACAACTGCTGGCTTTATACCGTCACTCTGTAACGGGAGCTCCCGTTGACACTTAACTAACGCTCGGTGTCACCACGCAATTAGAGACCATCTTCAACGCTTAGCCGTTGTCATCTTGCACCAGTATGATGACTCTCTTAAAACGACGCCCTGTTTACTCATCTCAGCATGTGTTTTCGCTTATGTAATTGTTTGCTATTATGCGCAAATCAGTAAAGGCTGTCAAGACTTAAATTAAATTTTTCTCGTCAAGAATTCATTGATTACACGCTAAAATAATGTCAAAACCCCATTCTTAGTCATTTACTGCGTTAAAGTCGAAGACGATGGGATCACCGTTTTAATGCATCAGATCCCAAAGCGTTTTGCCAAAGAAAATCGTCAACACCAACAAGATCAGCGGTCGCGCACCGCGGCCGCCGAAGTGCTTGAAATAAGTGGCTCCTAAATGGTTGCCAAGAATCGAAAAAATGCCAGCCGCGACCCCTAATAGCAAGTAAACTTTGCCGTTAAACAAGAACACCACCAAGCTGGTAAGGTTGGTGGTCAAGTTGATGACCTTGGTAGTGCCTGCGGCGTCATGCAGTGGCAAGTGGGCGATGGCCGTCAGTGCCAGCAACATGAATGTCCCGGCACCTGGCCCATAGAAGCCATCGTAAGCCCCAAGCACCACAGCAATCAAACCGGTATAAACGGTGGTTTTTTGTGGCGAAAGTGCGATAGTGGGCGTTGTGGCTAAGGCGCTTTTGTGCCAAAGCAAATACAGCGCCGTAAGCGGCAAGACAACAAGCAGAAACAGGCGAAACCAGTGATCAGACAGCATCAATGCCAAGTGCGAGCCGAAGTTGGCGCCGATGATCGCACAAATGACCGCCAGCAGCGCAAGTTTCACACGGATGTAGCCGCTGCGCGCAAATTCTGCCGTTGCTACCAGCGTGCCCATGCCGCTGGACAGCTTGTTGGTGCCAATCGCCATATGAGCGGGGACGCCCGTCAACAGATACGCCGGCAGCGAAATCAAACCGCCGCCACCGGCGATGGCGTCAACAAAGCCCGCTAAACCAACTAGCGGGCAAACAATTACAAAAGTTAGCCAAGACATATGCACACCTGATTATCGTCAATTTGAATCAGCCTAGCATTTTAGCCGTTTGCAAACAAGCACTTGCGTCAGCTTTTATGACAGCCTTTGCTGCTTGTGCAAAGTGGACTATATCGAGACGCCGCCATCGATGGCAAGAATCTGACCGGTGATGTAGGCGTTGCGCATCAAGAATAAGTAGCCGTCAGCCACTTCCGCAACGGTGGCCGTGCGCTTAAGCGGGACATTGGCGCCAAAAGCGGCGGCTTGAGCCGCACGCTCGGTTTCAGACAGCTCCCGCCATAAACCAGTGGCAGTCCAAGTTGGGGCCACAGCGTTGACGCGTACGGCAGGGGCCATTTCTTTGGCAAGACCTTGAACTAACTCATTGAGTGCGTGGTTGGCAACAATCGCACCACTGGCATCCGCGAAGGTGCCGCCAGTTCCAGACGTGAAGGTGATGCTTTGGGTGATGTGGGAGTTGGCCGCTTGAGCCAGTTGCAGATTGGCGAAGAATTTAGCTTCCAGCGTTTGGCGGATGGCGGCGATATCGCTGGTCAAGAAGCTGCCGCTCATGGCGCCGCCAAGTGTTGACACCAGATGATCATAGGCCGCGTGACGGCTGAAATAATCCGCCAGCGCTTGCTGGCTGGTGGCATCCAGTGCTGAGCCAGCGATACCGGGGTGCGCACTGAGATAATTGTGTAAGCGCACTGGGTCATGGCCGATCACATGGACATGTGCGCCTAACGCTTGTGCTTGCTCAGCCGCTGCAGCACCGAAACCGCTGGTGCCGCCGATGATCAAAAGTCGTTCATTATGCATATTGTTCACCTCTGCTTTATTATGCGCACAAACCAAAACAAAAGCCAGCGACGACAAGGTCACTGGCTTTTCGATTAACTGCGGGCATGGCTGTCAAGCGAGAATACCGCCACACAACCTAAACCAGTATGACTGGCGATCGCAGCGCCGATTTGCAGGGTTTGGATCGGCGTTTGCGGGTAAGTCTTGTGGATGCGTTCTTCAACGACCTTGGCCGCTTCAGGGGCTTGAGAAGTGGCGATCAACACTTGATGCGTGGGATCTTGGGTTAAAGCTTGAATGGTTTCATCGGCTAGTGCCATCAAAGATTTCTGACGCGAGCGGGCTTTCTTAACCACGCGCAAGTGCCCGGCGGTGTCAACATCCATCACCGGCTTGATGTGCAACATGGTTCCTAATGCGGCGCTGGTGCGTGATACACGGCCGCCGTGATACAAGTAGTTCAAATCATCCACGGTAAACCATTGGCGATAGCTTAAGCGGTTGTCAGTCAGCCAAGCTGCTAAAGTATCGATCGGCATGCCCGCATCGCGTTTGGCAATGGCATCCAGCACCATCAAGCCCAGCCCGCAACAAGCAGCCAAGCTGTCGACGAGATAAATCTGGGCATCTGGATGGTCTTCCAAGATGATTTGTTTGGCTTGCTTTGCTGAGTCGAAGGTGCCGCTTAAGCCACTGGAGAAGCCCAGGTAAAGGATCGGCGTGTTGGCTTCGACATAAGGCGTGAAGAAGTCAATGAATTGGCCGACGTTGACTTGGGCAGTTGTGGGCATCACCCCGCGGCCAATATCGGCGTAGAGGTTTTCCAGCTTGAAGGTCTGGCCTAGGTCATCGATATGGTCAACGCCATCGACATCGACATGCATCGACACGAAGGCGACATTGGCCTGTTGCAAGGTTTGATAAGGCAGATCACAGGCGGAATCAGTCAATAATTGATACATGGTTTGCTCCTTGAATTTTAGGCATATATAGCGAGTCTACACCGATTATTGAAAAAGGCAATGTAAACGCCGCAGATTCGCCGCAGTCGATATATCGGCTGGCTGACTCAGAAGCCTTCGCCAAGTGACACAAACGGCTATGCGCCGCGACTCAAAGAACGAATCGTGGGGGCATAGCCTTAGGTTATTGGTGCCTTGCTTGATGGCTTGGCTTTTCAGGGGATCATTTAACGGTGGCGTCGGTGACGTCGATTTGCTTGGTGATCACACCTTGGTCATAGAACACATCGGCAATGGTTTGTTGTTCCTTCAAGATACTGGTGGTCACTGCGCCCATTGAGTACTCGCGGCGGTTGACCATTTTGGTGATGATCGAGCGCTTGAGTTTCAACATCTTCGTCAGCATCGTGATCAATTGCGGCTTATGGGTGTTGGCCCAAGTCATGTCTTCTGCGAGGTATTTGGTCAAGTATTTCGACACGGTTTTGTGCGTGGCGGCGTATTGTTTGGTGGCCACGACAAAATCGCGATTCTTGGCTAAGCCGGTACCGTTAACTAATAATGTGGCATCGGCGTTGACTTCAGCCGTTGAGGTGTAAGGATCCCAAGTTGCCCAAGCATCGACGGTGCCTTTGGCAAAAGCCACTGCGGCGGCACTTTGATCCATGTTGACGAGTTTTACATCATCAGTGGTCAAGCCGGCTTTCTTCAAGGCTTGAATCACCATGAATTGCGCCGAAGTGCCTTTGGTGTAGGCAATCGTTTTGCCTTTGAGGTCGGCAATGGAAGTGATCTTGGAATTCTTCTTGACCTCGATGCCTGAGCCATTGACTTTGTCAGAGCCGGCAGCGATATACACGAAGCCTAACCCGTTGGCTTGAGCGGTGACTGGCGGCACGTCGCCGATGCGGGCGTAATCGATATCGCCGGACTGCAAGGCAGTGGTCAAGGCCGTGCCGTCTTGGAATTCTTTGAAGACGACTTTGTAGCCTTTTTGCTGCATCTTCTTGGCCAATTCTCCTCGCGCTTTGGCGATGGCGACAGGATCGGCTTTTTGATAACCGATCGTCACGGTGGTCAAGTGCTTGCCGGCGCTGGTTTCATGGGTGGTGGTGTAGCCAAACCATGCGGCAATAGCGATGATCGCCACTAGCAGCAAGGTCAATAACTTCTTCTTCATCAAGCATAGGCTCCAATCGTCAGTAATTGTTCACGCAGTTTCGGCCGCAAGACTTTGCCGGTGGCATTGCGCGGAAATTCACGCATAAATGCGACCTGCGTGGGGGCTTCGAATTTGGCTAAGTGGTTTGCGCCATAGGCCAAGATCAATTCACGCTGCGCAGTTTCATTAAGACCTGGTGTGGTTGTGATCACCACGGCGCAAACTGCTTCGCCATATAAGTCGTCAGGCAAGCCGATCACGGCTAGCTGCGAGATGAAGGGCAATTCAGCCAACACCGATTCAACATGCGCCGGGGCAACTTTCTCGCCACCGCGGGAGATAATTTCCTTCTTGCGGCCTTTGACAAACAAGTAACCGTCTTCGTCGAAATACCCCAAATCGCCAGTCAAGAACCAGCCGTCTTTAAACGATTCCGGCTTTTCGTCATCCAGATAATGGGTGATAACATGATCGCCGCGCAGCGCGATTTCGCCTAACACGCCAGGGGCAGCGGTGAAGGTGTCATCTAATAACAACTGTACATCCGTACCATAAGGCAAGCCGGCTGAGCCGATTTTGGGGGCGTCATGCGGGTTGGTGGTGCATTGACTGGCGGCTTCAGTCATCCCGTAGCCTTCGATCACCAAGGTGTGAAAGCGTTCTTGAAACAAACGCAAGCGCTCCTCAGGCAAGGCAAAAGAACTGGAGCGGACAAAGCGCAAGTGAATGCCGGAGCGCAAGCGGCCATAAGCAGCATTGGCTGCTTCATTAAGCAATAAGAAGCTGATGATTGTCGGTACCACCGATACCCAAGTGACCTGGTTGTCATAAACTTGCTGCCAGAAGCGTGAAGCGGAGAACTTTGGTGTCACCAAGATTTTGGCGTTGGCCACGCGCGACGATAAGGTCGACATCACTTGGGCGTTAATGTGAAACATCGGCATCATGATCATGGCGGTGTCGGCTTCAGTCATGTGATTTGATGCCGCATCGTGTTTGGCGGCGTTGAGCAAGATCCGATGGGTCAGCCCCACGCGCTTGGGCTGGCCGGTGGTGCCGCTGGTGTTTAAGATCAAGCCTAAGTCATCTTCTGCAACCGGCGTGTGATCGACTGACGCACGATTTTCCAATTGGTCAATATCGGCCACTACCGTCATACTGGCGGTGTTCAGGCGCAATGTTGACTGGGCAAAATGCGCCTGGGTGAAGGCCGCAGCCAAATCGTTGGTCATGAGCATCAATGGATAACGCCGCTCATCATAATCTGCACGCAAGGCCAACAACGGGGTCGTGGGAGAAATTGGATGTACAACGATCCCCAGCGCCCAAGCGGCTTGGTTGATCGGCAAGAAGGCGGCAGAATTCGGCAGGCAAACTAAAAGCACATCGCCTTTGCCGATATTCATTGCGTTAAACAAGTCTTGCAGCTTGTGAACGTCTTGGGCCAACTCGCTGCCGGTGAACCAATGATCCAGCGTGGCGTCTTTGATGATGGGGCGAGTGGGGTTATTTGTCAGTTGAGCGGATAGCAGTGTGGTAAGTTGGGTCATGAGCGACCATTCCTTTCTTGTTAAACAGATGTACTTGCGGTCGACCAATCAAGATGCCAAAAGGCGCCACCTTGTAGCAGAACCAAGCAATTGCAAAGCTGATGTCAAGCACCAAGAGGTAGCCGATCGGGATCAATACGAGATAACCCCAATCTGGCAAATGGGTGAAGCCCAATATGAAGCGCAAAACCGCCAAGCCGATTGTTTGATCCAGATAAATACCAAAAGAAACTTTGGCGCCGTTTCGCACCAGGCGGTCCAGCCAAGTTGGCATGCCTTGTTGCCGCCAGCGCGCGTACATTTTACCGATGCCAAAGACGACTGCGATCATCAGCGTGTCATACACCAGCATGTAAGGCTGATGCGGTGAAACTGCGGCGGTGTGGCTGAGGCCTAGCACTTGCCGATTGAAGAAGTAATAGCCGATTGTGCCTAGACCTAAGGCCAGTGTCACTGACGCAAGGACTTTAGCGTGGCGTTTGATGAAGGCAACGACTGCTTGGTAATGCAGCGAAGTGAAGGCACCGAAGATGAAATAGAACTGATAGGAGAACACGTTGACGCCGTATGCTTTGAACCACCACAGCCAATTGCTGCGATCGACATGCGGTAAGCCGTATTTAATGCCGATCATCAACATCATTTGCAGCAAGAAGCTGATGATCAAAATTACACCGTGCTGCCGATCAAATCGCTTAAACAGCCATACCAGCGCCGGAAACAGCAAGTACAGCTGCAAGGTGACTAAGATGTAATACATATAGAATTGATCGCCATGCATGATGGCGCTTAAGTAAGTGCTTGAGAAGCGGCTCAAGGAAAATCCAGGTACCCCAACCAGCAAGGCACACACCATCAAGATGAAGTTCCATAACAGATAAGGCCAACCAGAGCCGGCAAAGCGCTTCTTAAAAAACGTCGGCCAGTTGGCTTGGTGATAATAATTTAAGGTTAAGACCAAGCCTGTCATGAACATAAAGCCCATGCGGGTGAAATGGATCATCAAGTGGGTCGCAAGTAAGGTCATGTGCGCCCAGCCGCCAGCATCGTTCATGCTTTGGGCAAAGGCCGTTGTCGTGTGATTGAGCAGTACCCCGAAGATGAAAATAATGCGCATGGCATCGACTTCATACAGGTATTTGCGGGATCGTTTTGTCGTCATTAGCCGCCTGCTTTCTAAACCAAGGCCTGATCAGGGCCTAAGATGACTTGTAAGACCTGCTCAGACACCGCGGCGATGGCAGCAGGGCTTTGCCCTTTGGCGCCGTCTGCTTCATACATGTTGGTGCCGTCTTTAACGACGATCACGCGGTCGGCCATGCGCGCCGCTTCTTCAACGTCATGGGTGATCAACAAGGTGGTGAGATCTTGCTCAGTACAGATGCGGCTGATCAGCGCTTGCATCTCGCGCCGAGTTAAGGCGTCTAAGGCCCCAAGCGGTTCGTCTAACAACAACAATTCCGGATCGGCCATTAACGCGCGGCCTAGCGCCAAGCGTTGTTTCTGACCGCCGGATAAAGCACCAGGGTAGGTATCAGCGAAGGCTTTAAGCCCAACGGTTTCAAGCATTTGGCTGGCGCGAGCTTGTTTGGCTTTGTTTTTAAACGAGAGGTTCTCCAAGTTGGTCAGCCAAGGCAGCAGGCGGTCGTTTTGAAACATCACACGGGTGACTAAATTAGAATCGGTATAGCTGATGGTGCCGGCACTGGGCTGTTCCAGTTGCGCGATCAGGCGCAAGATCGTACTTTTGCCGCCGCCGGACATGCCGACTAAAGCGATGAATTCGCCGGGATAAATTGAGAAATTCACGTCATGCAAGGCGGTTTTTGTCCCGTAATGTTTGGCGATACGGTTTAAGGTGAGTAAAGGTTCAGGCATGTTTATCGACTCCTTTTGACTTGCCAATCCAGGCAGATCGCTTCCAGCAGCTTGGCCATTAAATCAGACGCTTTGCCTAGCAACGCGTAGATCACGATGCACAGCAGCACGGTTTTCATATCCATGAATTCTTGCGCGTTGGTGGCCATGTAGCCGATGCCGGCGGTGCTGGAAATGGTTTCAGCCACGATCAAGGTGGTCCACATGACGCCTAAGGCATAGCGCACCCCAACTAAGATCGTCGGCAGTGCGCCTGGAAAAACGATCTTGCTGAGCATCTGCCACTTGCTTAGGTCATAAGCTTGGCCCATTTCGATCAGCTCCGGGTCAACACTCGTGATGCCATGGAAGGTGTTGATGTAGATCGGAAACATCACGCCCACGGTGACTAAGGAGATCTTGGCGGATTCGCCGATCCCAAACAAGATGATCACCACTGGGATCAAGGACAAATGGGGGATGTTGCGCAGCATTTGAATGGTGGAATCAAACAAGGCGCAAGCGGTTTTAGAAAGGCCATTCAACAGTCCCAAGCCAAAGCCCACCGATCCGCCTAAGGCAAAGCCGACTAAGGCGCGATACAAGCTGATGCCTAAATTCTTCGGCAAGTCGCCTGATTGCCAAAGGCTGATGCCGTTTTGTAACACACTCAGCGGTGTGGGCATGAGTTTGGTTGGCAGCCAGCCGAAATTACCTGCGATTTGCCACAAGCCGATCAAGGCCAGCGGAATCAGCCAAGGCAGCAATTGGGTGAGGAAGCGCCATGAGAAGCGGCGGTGCGGTTTGTTGATCAAGTCAGTTGCATTATCCATGTTGTCATCTCCGAGATTTCAAATTTCAATGTCATCAGCATAAGTGCTCAAGCTTAAACCCAACTTAAAAGCTGACATTTTTGCCCAACACCCGTTCGCTTGCTGACAAAAAATAAGTTGCGTAGAATTAACTTCCTGATGGTGGTACTGCTTCGATCGGAGGCAACTATGGACGACGCCACCTTAGTCGCGCTGCTGAAAGCCGATATCGATGACGCCCAAGCATTCAAGACGCTGTTTGACCACCACTATCCCATGATCTTGCGGATCGTTAACGGCTATTACATTCGTGATTATTCACAAGATGATTGGTTGCAAGAAGCCAGGATCGCCATGGTTGAGGCGATCAAGCGTTATTCGTTCACCCGCGGCGCAAAGTTTGGCACTTTCTATGGCATCGTGTTGAAATCGCATTTGCAATCGCTGTTGCGCAGCCGCCAAGCAGATAAACGCGCCATTGAGCTGACCAGTGTGCCGCTAGCAGCAATTCAAGAAGTGACGCGGGTGTATGGCAATTGGCGCCAGCAAGAAGACGACTACTTGTTGGGTTTGGATCTGGGCACGGTGTTGGCCAGCTTCACGCCGCTTGAAGCCAGAAGCTTCTTGATCGCATTGCAACATGAGCCGGTAGCGGCCATCGCAGATCGCGCCCGTGAGCGCACGCGCAACAAGCTGCGCCGCTACCTTGCCGACACGTCTTGAAGGCAATCAAAAAGCGCCTCGATCACCGTTTGGGTGTGATCGAGGCGCTTTTTGGGGGCAGGTTAGCTTTGGCGGTTCAACAATTGTTCACTCAGGCGCAACAAGGTGGCTTTAGCCGGCGCGTTCGGCAGCCGCTTCAAACCGGCTACGGCGCGAGCGGTATAATCTTGGGCCATGGCACGGGCTTGGGCGACGCCTTGATGTTGGCGCATTAAAACCGCAACTTGTGCCAAGTCGGTATCAGTCATCGCGTGCTGCTTGGCTAACAACGGTTTAAAGGCGGCGCGATCGGCTTGCATTGCTAAGATCAGCGGTGCGGAATAGACCCCTTGTTTGATGTCTTCATGCACCGGCTTGCCAATCGTGTCGGCATCTTGGGTGTAGTCGAGAATATCATCAAGCAGTTGAAAGGCGATACCGATGTCTAAGCCGATTTGTTCGCATTGCTTGGCAAAACGTAAAGGCTGGCCGCTTTCATAAGCGCCGATGAAGGCTGCTAAAGCAAATAACTGACCGGTTTTGCCGCTGACTTGGTTGAGGTATTGGTCAATGTCGATGGCATAGTTATAGCGGGTGGCCATTTGTTCCAGTTCGCCGTTCAACAGCCGCTCCATGCTGCCGGCGTCTTGTTGCACCGAGCGCAAGTCGCCGGCATAATGGGCGATCAGCTTAAAGCACACCACAAACAAGTAATCACCGGCGTACACCGCCACATCCGAGCCGAATTGCGCGGCGATCGTAGGCAAGCCGCGGCGCAAACTGGAACGATCGATGATGTCGTCATGTACCAGCGTGGCATTATGCAAGGCTTCTACCGCAGCGGCCAAGGCGATCATTTTCTGGCGATCGGCTTTGGGGTTGAATTGCGAAAAAAGCAGGCAATACGCCGGGCGCAACAGCTTGCCGCCGGCGTTGATCATGGTGATCAAGGCGTCTGCGACGGCTTGGTTGTTGGGATGGATCGAATCGGCGATCAGATCCAAAGTCTGGGTCAATTCAGATTGAAGTTCGGGATAAGCCTCCCACATTGGATGGATCTTCATGATTTCTCCTTTAGATGCGTGCGTTTGGTGTGATCAAAGCGCAGCCGCGCAAGTGTGTTGATGTGTTCAAATAAGAAATTGGCCGCCACGCCGACTGCAATGCCGGCCAGAATACCCATGAAACTCAAAATCGGCAAGTATAACATCACCGTCCATGACTGGGCGATGAGGCTGGCAACCAAGAGTTGGCCGACATTGTGCAAGATCCCGCCGGCGGCAGAAATGCCAATCATCGACACGCGCTTGTCGCCAAGCTGTGCGATCAACAACATCCCGATCCATGATAACAACGCCCCCATGCCGCTGTACATAAACGTTGATAACGTCCCGCCTAACAGCGTCGTTAAGCCCAAGCGCAACACCATCAACAAGAAGCTATCGCTGTAAGACATGGTGAATAACGAAATAATGGTGATCAAATTTGCCAAGCCCAATTTGGCCCCTGGCGCAAAGGCAAAAGGAAACGGGATCATACGCTCCAACAAGCCTAAGATCACGCCTTGGGCACATAACAGCGCAATGAAGATGATCTGTCTGGTACGTTCTGGTCGATAAGTCATTCGCTCACCATCCCGCCTGTGTTGTTGCCGCTGGAATGGCTGTTGGAGTTGATCTGGACCAGCAGCTTATGCGGCAGACACACGATTGTTTGGCCGGGTTTGGCGATTTGGCCTTTGCGCACACAAATCTGGTCTTTGCAGTTGGCTTCGGTGATCGCGATTTTATTGCCGGTGGTGACGATGGTGTTCTCGTCATCCCCGTCGTGATACACGAAAGTCGTGCGGCCTTTGTGGCCGGTGAGGCGAATGTGATAGACTTCCTTGCCATCATGCGTGACCACTGCGGTATAAACAACTTGTTGGGGCTTAGGTTTGCTGGCTTCTTCATGGGCAAACACCACATAAGGGATGAATGACGCCACCAACAACGCGATCACGATCACATAATCGAAGGGGCGGGTCATTTTGAGATAGTGTTTCATGAGCGCCTCCTCTAGCGACGAATTGAATAAAAAAGGTTCTGAGGATAGTATACCCCAGAACCAAACATGACCATGTGGTTACTTGACGACATCACTGCCATACAAGGCTTTGGGTTGCTTATACCACCACTTACCAAACACGCGCTGCAGGTAAGGGATGACCCACTTATCTAGGCCAAAGGCGCGCCCAGAGCCGTTCATCACAGCGATGGCCATTGGGATCATCCATAAGTTGACCCAATAGAACATCCCTGACAAGCAGAAGATCACGGTGAACATCACAGACATCCCACCGGCAAGCCAAGTGAACAACCCAGCGATCAAGGCTAAGCCGATCAAGATCTCAACGACAGTCATGGTTTTCTGCATGAAGAAGGCGACATCTTGGTTAGGGATCAAGACTTTGGTGATGTTGTACATCCACTTCGGCATTTGATCAAACACCATCATCGGGTCTTTGCCATATTGATAAGACAAGCTGAATACTGACTTGGCGGCTTTGGCAGTTGTATCTGCAGCCGCCGCTGCCCCAGTGGCCGCACTGGTGGCATCAGCGCCGGAAGCACTGGCGCCGCTGGTCACAGCCGGCTGCAGCCAAGAAAATGGCAAGCGCAGTTTGTCGACAAACCAGGATTCTTTACCACTTACCTTATACGCACAATCAACCAGCCACATCGCGCCTAAGAATAAGCGTGCCGGCACCGCCCATAACACATTGCCTTGGCGGGAAGTATGGCCGCGCATCAAGTTGCGGTCATGCTTGGTGCGGAAGAATTCGTGCAAGAGATACTGGAAGAAATAGTAGCCGGAGAAGATCTGGATGAAGTACAGCATGTTGACCAAATGCTTCATCAACATGGCAAAGAATCCGGACAAATGCATGAAGCCCATTAAGTTGGCAACACCATAGCGCGAACCTAATGAAACCATGAAGCCGGAGTAGGAGGCTTTATAGTCGACATCGGCTGCTTGGTTGTGCATTTGCTTGGTGATGTTGTCTAAGGCCGTTTGCGCGCTGGCTTCGGCGCCTTGGACGATTTGCGGCTCACCGCGATCGGAATTGCCGCCGTAGAAGGACACATCCCCGACGACGTAAATGCTGTCATCATCAACAGACTGCATGTGGGAGTTGACCACGATGCGCCCGGCTTTGCCTTGGGTGAGGTTGAAGTTCGCCGCTTGGGTGCTGGCTTTGACGCCGGCAGTCCAAATCAAAGTGGCAGTGGGATAAGTCGAGCCGTCTTTGAGGTCCACATACTCTTCATGGACGCCAACCACACCGGTATTTTTCATGATGTGGATGCCGCGTTTGAGCATGTACTGCTCGGCTTTAGCCGCGTCGGTACGATCCAGCATATTCATGATGGTTGGGGCCATTTCCATCAAGGTGAAGGTCAATTCGCTAGGATCGATCTTATTTTCTTTGGCCAGCTGATCGCGCCAGTCGCGCATTTCACCAATGGTTTCAGTCCCGGTGAAACCGGAGCCGACAACCACGATGGATAACAGCGCCTTGCGCTTAGCTGGGTCGTGTTCGATCGCCCCGCGCCGCACCACGTCAGCGACGTGTTGTTTCAAGGCAATGGCATGTTCCCAAGAACCTAAGGTGAAGCCGTATTCGGCAACCCCTGGGGTGCCGAAGTCATTGGGCTCAGAGCCGATGCCTAACATCACGTAGTCGTAAGGGTAGGCACCGTGCTTGGTTTTGACCAGCTTCTGGTCGCGGTCGATGGTGGTGACCGTATCGGTAACAAGCTTTACATTCTTGCGCCGGCAAAACAGCCGTTGCAAATCGTATTGGATCGCATCGGCGTCGACACGATCAGCGGCGATTTCATGAAGCTCAGTCATATACGTGAAATATGAATGCTTGTCGATCAAGGTAATGGTCACATCTTGATCATGTTTGAATTTTTTGGCGAGCCGTTTGGTTGCATAGACCCCTGCAAACCCGGCACCGATGACGACGATGTTTTTTTGCGTCATGGTTGCACACTCCTCTGTGAATAATTATCTTATGATGGCATCACTACGGCAACATTATACCCATAAACGAGGGCGTTTGTCTATTTTTTCACACGCTGTTCCACCGCACCTTAAAAACTGTTAAAAGTTTGATAAAACGGCGATTAAACCGCTGAATTGGTCTAGGTGCCAGACGGGGTGAAAGCGGTAAAATTTTTGGCTTTATGTTGATTTTTGCACAATGACTCGTTACACTTGTCTTGTGTGAAGAGTAACACAAATTCAGGGGAATCATACAAAAGGGGTATAGACAGATGAAATTATTCAAGACATTGACCGGCGTTTCAGTGATCGCGTTAAGCGCATTGACTCTGGCGGCGTGCGGCAGCTCAAGCTCCAGTTCCAAAGACTCCAGCAGCAAGACTTCCAGCGCCAAGGTGGAGAAGAAAGCATCCAGTTCTTCTGCTGCTGCCAAGCAAACTGCAGGCGGCCCGCTGAAAGATGGCACCTATAACTTGGAAGAAACTGGCTACAACCATGGTTATCGCGTGCAGATGAGTATGACTGTTGCCGGTGGCAAAGTCACCAAGACCACATATGATTACGTCGACAAGAACGGCAAGTCCAAGACCAAAGATGCTGAATACGAGAAGAACATGAAGGCCCAAGCCAAGACTGGCCCGAAGGAATACATCCCGGCTTTGAACAAGTCCTTCACCAAGAACGGTTCTAACACCGGGGCGATCGAAGTGGTTTCCGGCGCAACGGAATCGTCTTTGACCTTCAAGAACTATGCCGCACAATTAGTCCAAGCAGCTCAAGCCGGCAAGACGGACACGATCAAGATCGACAACACTGCTAAGATGAAAGACGGCACCTACACCTTGGAAGAAAAGAACTACTCCCATGGTTATCGCGTGGTCTTCTCCATCGATGTTAAAGGCGGCAAGATCGTGGCTTCCCATTACGACAACGTGGACAAGAACGGCAAGTCCAAGACCAAAGATACTGAATACGAGAAGAGTATGAAGAAAGTCAACAAAGTCGGCCCTGTGGAATACACCAAAGCGTTGAACGACGCCTTAGTTAAGAAGCAGAATCCTTCCGAAGTTGATGTGGTTTCTGGTGCGACCCACAGTTCTGAAGCCTTCATCGGCTATGCACAACAGTTGATCAACGCGGCTCAAGCCGGCAACACCAGCAAGATCGAAGTCGACAACATCGTTTACGCCGAATAATCTGGCGCAGTTGACACAAACGGGTAGTACCGCAACGCCGGTACTGCCCATTTTTGTTTGGTGACAACGCTGTGCTAAGGTAAAATAGTTGTGCGATGAAGTGAATCAAAGGGGTATGTTATGAAGAAAATTATCGTGGCGCTGTTTGCGCTGGTGGCACTGGCGGCACCGTTAAGCGGATGTGCGCCGCAACACAAGGCGGCCGATCCGCAACCGGTGCTGGTGAAAACACCTTATGAAGACACGCAGTTTCTGATGGGGACTGTGGTGACGATCCGCGTGTATGACAAAGGCAAGCAAGCGGCGTTAACCAAAGCCTTCGATCGGATCAAAGCATTAGCCAATGCGGTCACGGTCAATCAGAAAGGCTCACAAGTTGATGCTGTCAACGCCCAAGCCGGCAAGTCTGCGGTTAAAGTCAGCCCGGCGGTATTTCGCCTGATTCAATACGCCAAGGCGTATTCTGACAAGTCACAAGGCGCTTTTGACTTGGCGATCGGGCCGATCACCAGCATGTGGCATATTGGCTTCAATGATGCTCGCAAGCCCAGTCAGCAAGAAATCAACGCCAAGCTGCCGCTGGTCAACTATAAAGATGTTGAACTCAACGTGGCCAAGCGCACCGTGTACTTGAAGAAGCCCGGCATGGCTTTGGATTTAGGCGGTATTGCCAAAGGCTTCATCACTGATGAAGTGGTCAAAGTCTTGAAGCAGCAAAAAGTCACCACGGCCATTATTGACTTAGGCGGCAACATTTATGTGATGGGCCATTCGCCTAAACAAAAAGATGCCGATTGGACAGTCGGCATCCAAGATCCGCTAGAAGCGCGCGGCACCTCGATTGGTACCGTGCCGGCCAGCAACAAGACGGTGGTCACCAGCGGTATTTATGAACGCAAGCTGGTGGTCAACGGCCACACGTATTCACATTTGATGGATCCTAAAACCGGCTATCCTTTCGAGAATAACTTGATGGGGGTATCGATCGTGACGAAGAAATCCGTTGATGGCGACGCTTTGTCGACTGCAACTTTTGATAAAGGACTGAAAGGCGGCATGGCTTTCATTGAAAAAACCGGCTATGCCGAAGCGATCTTCATCACCAAAGATAAGAAGGTTTATGTTTCCAGCGGCTTACAAAAGGACTTCAAGCTGCTTAAAGACTCTGGCTATACGCTAGCTAAGCTGCCATGACGATTCGCGTGTGGCTGGAACTGGTTGAAGCCCGGACCAAGTTAGCAAGTATCCTGCCAGGGTTGATCGGATTGAGTTTTGCTTGGGTGTATTATGGCCGATTGGATGTCTTAAACAGCGCGGTGTTTTTTGTGGCGATGTTGGTATTTGATATGACCACCACGGCCATCAATAACTTGATGGATTATCGCAAGGCGCAAAGTGCGCATTATGTCGATCACACCAATGTGATCGGCAAGTATCACCTTGACGCGCGCCTAGTTGCGTGGATGATCTTGGGCATGTTGGCAGCGGCGGCGGGGTTAGGGCTGTACTTGGTCGTACGCACCAGTTGGGTGTTGCTGCTGCTGGGCGGGGCGTGTTTTGTGATCGGGATCTGTTATACATTTGGCCCGCTGCCGCTGAATCGGCTGCCTTTAGGCGAGGTGTTTTCCGGCGTAACGATGGGCTTGGGCATTCCGCTGATCGCGGTGTTCGTCAACCCAAATGATCTATTCAGCATGCACTTAGCCTGGCCTAATATTACCGGGCGCGGTGATTGGCAGGCATTGGCGGCATTGGGTTTGGTATGTATCACGCCCATGGCGACGATCGCCAATATCATGTTGGCCAATAACTTGTCGGATATTGAAGAAGACTTGGCCAACCACCGCACGACCCTGCCGATGTACTTAAGCCACCGCCAAGGCCTTTGGTTGCACCAAGCACTGGCCTATGGCGGATATGCTTCCATATTGGTGATCGTGATTTGGCATCAGGCCGCTTGGCCGCTGCTGCTGACTTGGCTGGGGCTGCCTTTTGTGATCCGCGCCACCAAGCGCTTTGTGGCGGTGCAGGACAAGCGCAAGACCTTCAAAACAGCCATCATCAACTTAGTGATCGAGAATGCGGCTTTGGTGATCGGATTGTTGGCGACTAAAGGGGGATGGCAATGACTTATCGAAAGCTCACCTGGCCGCTGTTTCTGGAATTGATCCGCTTGCCGGCCAAAGCCGCCAGCTTATTGCCGTTCTTGTTTGGGGTCAGCTATGCCTGGCAGCATTATCACCAGTTGAACTGGGTGAATACTGCGACTTATTTTGTCGGGCAAATGAGCATCGCGTTATTCGTCACCGGCTTCAATAATGTGCAGGACTTCTATAAAGCCAAAGATGACCAGTATCGGGTCACCCAAAATATTATCGGCCGCGAACATTTGGCGCCGCGCAAGATCTTGGCGTTAATGCTGGGGTTTCTCGCGGTGGCATGCGGCTGTGGCTTGGTGTTGGTATGGCGGACAAATTTGAGCCTGTTGGTGATCGGCGGCTTGGCGATTTTTGTGGCGATATTCTACACCTTTGGGCCGGTACCGTTGTCGCGGATCCCCAGCGGCGAAGTGCTGGCGGGGTTGTGCGAAGGCTTTGGGACGATTTTCATTGCCGTGTTTGTCAATGTGGTGCCGCAACCGTTGTGGCTGCACGTTAATGGCGGTGAATTTACCTTCGGGGCGGATCTGCAGGTGTGCTTAACATTGCTGTTGGTGGCACTGCCCATTGTGATCTTAGATGGCACGGTGATGTTTGCCGATAATATCTGTGATTTGGCCCAAGACCAGCGCAATCAGCGGTTTACCTTACCATATTATTTAGGCCGCAAGCGTGCGTTGAAAATCTACCCTTGGCTGCCGCGGGTGGCTTATGCGCTGATCGTCTTAGCAGTGGCGGTTCGCGCTTTGCCATGGTCGGTGTTAGGGACGCTGGTATTGTGGCCTTTGATCGCCAAGAATACTGCTGGGTTCTTGGCAGTACAAGACAAGCGCCAAACATTTAATTTGGCGATTCACACATTGTTGGTGACCGCGTCTGCGCAAGTCGCTTTGATCCTGCTTGCAGGCGGGTTGAATTTCTGATACATTAAGGAGCGACTGGAGGAATTCACCTATGTCTGTTAAGAAAGTCGCCATGGCGTGTACAGTGTGTGGCCGGCGGAATTACTTCGTGCCGGAAAACAAGCACCGTACTGAACGCTTGGTGTTAAATAAGTATTGTAAATATTGCAAACAAGTCACCGAACACCGCGAAACCAAATAACCAAAGCGGAGCAAAGCGCATTTAGCGGTGGATATAAGGTGGGATGACAGTTGGGCGCTTTTTGCCCAATTGGCGTCACGACTTATATCACGCCGCGTTGCTTTGCGCAGCTAGACGAAGAAATCAAAGCGCATTTAGCGGTGGATATAAGGCGGGATGACAGTTGGGCGTTTTTTGCCCAATTGGCGTCACGACTTATATCACGCCGCGTCGCTTTGCGCAGCTAGACGAAGCAATCAAAGCACAGGATCCCAATTCGACCAGGAGGGAGGTAACATCATGAAGTTTATTAAAAGCGTTTTTGCTGAAATGAAGGCTGTGACCTGGCCTAACGCCAAGGAGACACGGCGCGATACGACGACGGTCATTATGACCTCCCTGTTATTTGCGGTTTATTTTGCCGTGGCGGATTGGGTGATCGTATCCTTGCTTAAAGCATTTGTATTCTAGTCGCGAGTCTGATATATTGAAATTAGCGAAAAAACCGTGCCGGATCTGTGGGCGGTTTTTTTATTTGTCGTCGCAATCAAACAAAGGAGCGCATCATGGTAGAATCAGCAGAGAAGCAATGGTATGTGTTGCACACATATTCCGGTTATGAAAATAAGGTCAAGCAGAACCTCGAATCCCGTGCCACATCAATGGGCATGGACGACTTCATTTTTCGGGTGATCGTGCCTGAAGAAGAAGAGACCCAAACCAAGAATGGTAAGGTCAAGCAGGTGATGGAGAAGACTTTCCCAGGGTATGTCCTGGTGGAAATGGTCATGACTGATGAATCTTGGTTCGTTGTGCGTAACACGCCAGGGGTCACCGGCTTCGTTGGTTCTCACGGTGCCGGTTCCAAACCAGCGCCTTTGGAACCAGAAGAAGTCACTTCGATTCTGCACAGCTTAGGTATGAGTGCCCGCAAGACGGCTAACTTGGACTTCGATCTCGGCGAAACGGTTACCATCATCGATGGGGCTTTCGCTGGTATGGAAGGCAAAGTTACCGCCAACGACAAAGAAAAGCAGAAACTGCGCGTGGCGATCACGATGTTCGATCGGGAAACTGCCGCAGAATTAGATTACGAACAAGTCGACAAAGCGTAATTTGTACTTAGCAGCTTGGACAGGATTAGCTTGCAAAAGCTGCTCAGGCATGCTAACCTATTCTGGTATGTTTTGACATACGCGTGGGAGGCCAAAATTATCTTGGCCATCATCACCACATCACGGACTTAAGGAGGTTATGTTTCGTGGCTAAAAAAGTAGCAAACATCGTTAAACTCCAGATCCCTGCGGGGAAGGCAACTCCAGCTCCCCCGGTAGGTCCTGCTTTAGGGCAGGCCGGGATCAACATCATGGGCTTCACCAAGGATTTCAATGCACGCACGGCTGATCAAGCCGGCATGATCATCCCTGTTGTGATCACCGTGTACGAAGATCGTTCCTTCGACTTCGTTACTAAGACCCCTCCGGCTGCTATCTTGCTTAAGAAAGCCGCTGGCGTTGAACACGGCTCTGGCGAACCGAACACTAAGAAGGTCGCTACTGTGACCAAGGACCAAGTTCGTCAGATCGCTGAGACGAAGATGCAAGACCTTAACGCTGCAGACGTAGAAGCTGCTATGCGCATGGTTGAAGGGACTGCTCGTTCCATGGGCTTCGTTGTCGAAGGCTAAGAGTTGTCCGGATCACCGGTGAAAACCGAGTGAATCAAGTGGAAGGGCAAGCGCCCGCTGACCACATTTGCAAGGAGGAAAATTCCCAAAATGGCTAAAAAAGCAAAGAAGTATCTTGAAGCAGCGAAGAAAGTTGACGCAACTAAGTTATACACTCCTGAAGAGGCTGTGGCTTTAGTTAAAGACATCGACTTCGCTAAGTTTGACGCAACTGTTGAAGTTGCTTACAACTTGAGCATTGACGTTAAGCAAGCTGACCAACAGATCCGTGGGGCCGTTGTGCTTCCTAACGGGACTGGTCGTTCCCAAACTGTTATCGTCTTCGCCGAAGGCCCTCAGGCCAAGATGGCTGAAGAAGCCGGCGCTGACTTTGTTGGCGGCGACGACTTGGTTCAAAAGATCCAAGATGGCTGGTTGGACTTTGACGTTGCTGTGGCAACGCCACCGATGATGGCTAAGGTCGGCCGTTTGGGCCGTGTCCTTGGTCCTAAAGGCTTGATGCCTAACCCGAAGACTGGTACCGTCACAATGGACGTGACCAAGGCTGTTAACGATATCAAAGCAGGTCAAGTGGCCTACCGTGCCGACAAGGCTGGTATCGTGCATGCCCCAATTGGCAAGGTTTCTTTTGATGAAGCCAAGTTAGTTGAGAACTTCAAGGCGATGAACGACGTGATCACTAAGGCACGCCCTGCATCTGCTAAGGGTCAATACATCAAGAGCTTGACACTCACTTCCACCTTCGGGCCTGGTGTGCATGTCGACGTTCAAGCTTTCTAATCACTGATTATTAAGCCAAGCCATCATCGGGAGACTTCCTGATGATGGCTTTTTATATACCAGAGCGAAGCAAAGCGCATTTAGCGATGTGTGTAAGTTGTCCTGAGCTAATGGCGGTTTTTGCCATAAGCTCGGGACAGCTTACACGCAATCGCGTTGCTTTGCGCAGCTCGACGAAAAGCCCAGAGCGAAGCAAAGCGCATTTAGCGATGGATATAAGGCGGGATGACAGTTGGGCGTACTTTGCCCAATTGGCGTCATGACTTATCCCACTCTTGCCTGGTTTGAATCAGGATATGATTAGGTGATGAAATAAATTCCGAAGTTGATCGAGGTTGCAGATTTGGGCAAGACAGTTTGTTGGGTGCGCCAGAGAGTTGTTACAAATATCGGGCACGCTCATGAATTTATAGCATGGGGTTTTACAAGCAGATAATGGAGGATTAAATGACCACTTTATGGCCGTATTTACGGCGCTATGGCAAGCAGGCGCTTATCGCCACCCTGGCGACGATCACCATGGCCTTTGCAACGCTATGGCAGCCACACTTGCTGCAAGCGATGATGACTGCCATTATCGCCTCAGACCAAACGACGGTGTGGCATCTCGGCGTGTGGCTGGTGGCGCTGGCTGGAATCGGGATCGTGGCGGGGATCGTCAACACCATTTACTCGGCGCAAACTGCCGTTGGGGTGGCGACAAGTATTCGGCGAGACTTGTATGCGCAGGTGCAGCGTTTTGCCTTTGCGGATATTGAACAATTCTCGGCGTCTAACTTGGTGGTGCGCATGACCAATGATGTCAATCAGGTGCAAGGCATGCTGATGGCGATGTTGTCGATTGTGCTGCGGGTGCCGATTTTGTTCATTGGCGCGATGGTGCTGGCTTTGATGACCATTCCGCGTATGTGGTGGGTGATGTTATTGATGATCGCCATTGTGATCGCCATTGCGGTGATCGGCACCAGGACTATGGGCCGGTATTTTGCCCAAGTGCAAAATGATATCGATGCCGTCAACACAATCGCGCGCGAGAATTTAATGGGTGTGCGGGTCGTGAAGTCGTTTGATCAAGAAGACACCCAAATCAAGCAGTTTAAAACCGCGTCTGATCGCATGGTGCGTGTGACCGTTAAGATCGGCTATGCGTTCTCGTATATGATGCCGGGGTTCTTTCTGATCGCCAATCTTGCTTGTGTGTTGGTGCTGCTGCTAGTAGGGCAGTCGATCCACGCTCATCCAGGGGATCTGGCCGCGTTAGCCAGTTTCATCAGTTATGTGATGCAAGTGCTCATGGCGATCATCAACGCCAGCTTCATTCTGACTGGGGCCACGCGTGCCTTCGTGTCGCTGAAGCGCATGGGTGCGGTACTTGACCATCAGCCGTCCATGGCGCTGCCGGAAGGTCCGGCAATCGATTTAGCCGGCAGCATTTCGTTCAATGATGTCACGTTTACTTACCCTAATGATGATCAACCGACACTACAAGACATCAGCTTCACCGTAGCGCCTGGCGAAATGCTGGGGATCGTTGGGGCAACTGGGTCAGGCAAGTCGACGCTGGCTCAGCTGATCCCGCGGTTGTTTGATGTGGATCGGGGGACGATTCGCATCGGCGGCCAAGATGTGCGCGATTTGTCTGCAGCAACGCTGCGCCAGAATGTGGCCATGGTGCTGCAGCGCGCCACGCTGTTTTCTGGGACGATCGCAGGCAATTTACGGCAAGGCAAGCCTGATGCGACCATTTCGGATATGCGCTGGGCGGCGAATGTGGCCCAGTCTGCCGAGTTCATTGACCGCCTTGATGCGCATTATGACGCGCCAGTGGAAGAACGTTCTGCCAATTTCTCCGGCGGACAAAAGCAGCGTTTGGCAATCACTCGCGGCGTCATTGGCAAGCCGGCGATCTTGATCATGGATGATTCGACTTCGGCCTTAGATGCCCGCAGCGAACAGCTGGTGCAAGAAGCGCTTAACCGCGAGCTGCAAGACACCACGGTGGTGATCATTGCCGAGAAGCTGTCTGCAGTGCGCCACGCCGATCAGATCTTAGTGATCGATGCCGGCCGCATTGTGGCCAGCGGAACGCATGAGGCTTTGGTCAAAACCAGTCCGGTTTACCAACGGATCTATCAAACCCAACGCGCACTGGAAGGAGCAGCTGATGCAAGAGCTTAAGTTACCGCTGCATTATTATCGCGTCTATCTCAAGCGCTATGCTTGGGGCTTAGTGGCCGCAGCGTTATGCGTCTTGGTGTTTGCCGTGGCCAATGCTGCTTCGCCGATGTTTCTAGGCCAAGCAATCGCGGCGTTGACCAACATGGTGCAGCACGGCACCCCGGCAGCAGCGTTTTTGAAGAATACCGCAATTTTGGCGGCGTTATACGTCACGTCAAGCTTCGGCGATTGGGCCACGTCAATGATCTTATCTTGGGTCGGCGGCACAGTGACTGGCGACATGCGGGTGGGTTTGTTTACCAAGATGCAGCGCCTGCCGGTTAAATACTTCGATACCCATTCTGATGGGGATATTCTAGCGCGTTATACCAGTGACTTGGATAACATTTTCAATGCGATGAATGAAGTCTTCGTGCAGATGTTTTATTCGTTTGCTCAGTTTGTCGGCGCCTTGTATGTGATGTTTCATGCTTCTGCTGAGTTGGCTTGGGTGACGCTGGCGACGACACCGATCGCGGCGATCATCGCGGTGATCAATATTCGCAAAGCCAGCGCGGCGGTGAACTTGCAACAAGACCATGTCGGCGCGTTAAACGGCTACATCAACGAACAGATCACCGGCCAGAAAGTGATCATCACTAACGGCTTGCAACAAGACTCGTTAAGCGGCTTTGACCGCTTAAACAAGCAAGTGGCCAGCACCACTTTGCGCGGGCAGATCTGGTCTGGGGTCTTGCAGCCGCTGATGAGCGGCTTGATGTTATTGACCACGGCGATCGTGATTTTTGTCGGCAGCTGGCTGGTGCTGCAAGGCAGCTTATCAACGGCTGCGGCGCTGGCTTTGGTGGTGGTGTTTGTGCAATATGCGCAGCAATACTTTCAGCCGATCGTGATGATGACCAGCTTATACGCACAGATCCAATTGGCGATCACCGGCGCACGGCGCGTGGCCCAAGTACATGAAGCAGCAGATGAAGTGCGGCCGCAAGCAGGCTTGCCAGTGGCCGAAGTGCATGACCAGATCCAAGTGCGCGACGTTCATTTCTCGTATTTGCCAGGCCAAGAAGTCTTACACGGGGTAAGCTTTCACGCCAAGCGCGGGGAAATGGTGGCGTTAGTCGGTCCCACCGGGTCAGGCAAAACGACCATCATGAACTTAATGAATCGCTTCTATGATGTCGATAGCGGCGCGGTGTTGATCGATGGCGTTGATGTGCGGCAAATGGATCTGACTCAGCTGCGGCACACTGTGGGGATCGTGTTGCAAGATCCGCAATTATTTTCTGGCACGATCCGCTCGAATCTGTGCTTTGGCAAGCCTGACGCCAGCGAAGCGCAAATGATCGCCGCCGCCAAGCAGGCCTATATTCACGATTACATCATGAGCTTGCCGCAAGGATACGACACGCCGCTTTCTGATGAACAGGCGGTTTTCTCAGCCGGGCAGAAGCAATTGTTGTCGATCGCGCGCACGATCTTGTGTGATCCGCAAGTATTGATCATGGATGAAGCCACCAGCAACGTTGACACCGTCACCGAAGCGGCGATCCAACAGGCAATGGATAACGTGATCGCCGGGCGGACGAGTTTCGTCATCGCCCATCGGCTCAAGACGATCTTGAATGCTGATCGTATTGAGGTCTTACAAGCCGGCCGCATTATCGAAGAAGGCGACCATGCCAGTTTATTAGCGGAGAATGGCTTCTATGCCAGTTTATATCGCAACCAGATGATCTTTGATTAAGCCGGCTGCCAGATTAATTTCAGAAAAATGTTGACGAGCATCGTGTTGCATGATACGATGCTCTTTGTGTTAATTCACTCTGCCTAAGACTCAGGTGGCGCAAGCCTTAATATCCTGCCGAGGTGGTATCGGAAACATTAGATACCTCTATGTCTTGGTAGACATGGAGTTTTTTTATATTTAAAAACTTCAACCAAACTGTAGGAGGTGAATCAAATGAGTGAAGCAATTATCGCACAAAAGGCTGCAGCTGTTGACAAGATCGTCAAGCAGTTTGAAGCCGCAACCAGCGCTGTTGTTGTGAACTACCGTGGCTTAACTGTTGATGAGGTGACCGCACTTCGTAAAGAATTGCGTGACGCCGGCGTCAAGATGGAAGTTCTCAAGAACACTTACCTGCGTCGTGCTGCAGATATCTCCGGCTATGAAGGCTTGGACGATATTTTCAAAGGCCCTACTGCAATTGCATTTTCTAACGAAGATGCTGTTGCCGCAGCCCGCATCATGGCCAAGTTCGCTGACCAATACGACGCCCTTGAAATCAAGGGCGGCTTCATCGAAGGCAAAGTCGCAACTCTGGATCAAATCTTGGAACTTGCCAAGTTACCAGACCGCGATGGGATGCTTTCCATGTTGCTTTCCGTATTACAAGCTCCTGTCCGCAACGTCGCATACGCCGTCAAGGCCGTTGCCGAAGCAAAGGACGAAGAACCAGCAGCATAATTCAAGCAGCCTAGCTGCATAAAACCCATAAATTGGAGGAAACAATCATGGCTTTAGATACACAAGCAATCATCGACCAGATCAAAGAAGCTTCCATCCTTGAACTGAACGAATTAGTTAAGGCAATCGAAGAAGAATTTGGCGTTACTGCAGCTGCTCCTGTAGCAGCTGCTGCAGCCGGCGCAGATGCCGCTGCTACCAAGGATTCCTACACCGTTGAATTGACCGAAGTTGGCCAAGAAAAGGTTAAGGTTATCAAGGAAGTCCGTACCATCACTGGTTTGGGCTTGAAGGATGCTAAGGGTCTTGTTGACGGTGCACCTGCATCCGTCAAAGAAGACGTTACTGAAGACGAAGCTAACAAGATCAAGGAACAACTTGAAGCCGTTGGCGCAACTGTTACTCTTAAGTAATTTTTGCACTTCAGCAATCCAAAGCGCCGCCGCACGATTCCCATCAGGGAGCCGCGCGGCGGCGTTTTTGATACCCACAGCGGAGCAAAGTGCATTTAGCGGGTCAATTAGCCTAGCCCTCGTGCTTGCGGCGTACTTTGCCGCGAGTGCGGGGGCGTAGCTAATTGCACCTGCGTTGCTTTGCGCAGCTCGACGAAGGCCACAGTGTAAAAAGCATGGAACTGGTAAAGCCCGGACAGGGATTGCTTCGGTGCGCGGGGCAAGCGGCGGCGCAGGCTGTGCGGCCGGTTCCAACCGCGCTGAAGAGCGCGCGTTTTCCACCTAACTTTTGAGCTTTGCGCTCGCCTGCGGCTCGCCTTGCAAATCTCAAAAGTTGCCGCGTGTGATGTCGGGTGAGCCTCGCAAAGTACGCGAGTCTTACCTGACATCACACGTTTCACGGCCTGACCGCCGCTTGCCCCGCGCACCTACGCAATCCCTGTCCTCCAATAGTCGAATCAGCTAACAATTGGCACGAGCGACCAGTCATGTGTGGACTATGGTTACTCATTGGATTCGGTTTTTGAAGTAATGCCAATGAGCAAAGCTGATTTTCATCGAACAGGGTACATCTTGGTGAGCAGTGGTGTGAGCAGTGCAGCGATATTCAGGCAGTTGATTCGGGAGTTAAGAAACGTTCAGGTACGATTTGTGACGTTGGCCACTTCCGTAGGGGTATTTTGCTGATCATTCAAGATTGTATTCGAGCTTGAGTTTTTCGATCGCTGACTGAGCCTCACTTGCTGCTGTATTTTCCAAAGTTGATTTTAGTAATTACGTCTGCAACATTGCGACTTGATTGCTCAATTTGTCGCTAACTTGAACACCGGAGGACAGGGGTTGCGAAGTGGCGTGGGGCAAGCGGCGGTCAGGCCGTGAAACGATTTGTACAGTGAGACAAGCGGGCTGTGCTTGGCTTGCTGTACAAATCGCGGCAAGCATTTAGACGCGCAAGTGAGCAAAGCGAGCGCACGGCTAAATGCTTAGGCGTAAAACACGCGCTTTTTGCGTGGTTGAAGCCGGCCGCACCGCCTGCGCCGCCGTTTGCCCCGCGCCGCGCAGCAGCCCCTGTCCGGCTCTGCCAACCACTGCCCCGCAGCAGTCCTTGTCCTGACTTACAGCAACATAACAATATTGTTACTCGAATGACGTGGCATAGGCGGCTATAATGGAAAGTCGGAGGTGTCTCGTGAAAAAGTTTGTGACTAAGCTTCTAGCTGCCATACAGAAGCATCTTAACCTATTGAAGGCACTATTCATGCTGTCGGTGATCGTGTTTGTGATCATCGAAATTGGGCGCATTGGCCGTGACCTGTCTGGCGCAGCCATGCGCCAAAGCCTAGCGACTCAAAGCCCGCAAACGCTGCTATTAATGGCAGTGTTGGGGCTGGTCGCAGTATTGCCGATGATGAATTATGATTTTACCATTACCAAGCTGCTGCCTGGCCGCTTCAAACCCTTATACATCTTGCGCTCTGGGTGGATCGTGAACACGTTTACCAATATTGCGGGGTTCGGCGGCTTCTTAGGCGCGAGTTTGCGGGCGAACTTCTATCACAAAGGTGCCAGTCGCAAGCAGATCTTGTTTGCGATTTCTAAGATCGCGCTGTTTTTATTAGCGGGCTTGTCATTGTGGTCGATGATTGCGTTGGTGTTGATGTTTGGCTTTGGCATCGGTCATATGGTGACTGATTATTGGATTTGGCTGATCGGGGCAGCAGCGTATTTTCCGGTGTTGATGCTGATCACGCATTTTACCCAAGCAGAATTCTTTTCGGATCTGCCGCTGCGCCGGCGGGTGAGCTTGGCTTGCGGGTCGTTTCTGGAATGGGGCGGCTGCAGCGGTTTCTTCTTGCTGATCGGGGTGCTGATGCATGCGACGCAAAAGCCGCTTGCGGTGTTGCCGATGTTTCTGATTGCCAATGTCTTTGGGGTGCTATCGATGGTGCCTGGGGGCTTGGGATCATTTGATGTGTTCATGATCTTTGGCTTGGCGCAACTTGGTGTCGACAACAACATTGCGGTGGTGTGGCTGCTGTTTTATCGGCTGTTTTATTATGTGATCCCGTTTCTGATCGGGGCCTTGTTGTTTGCCCAAGATGCCGGGCGCAAGCTGAATGCCAAATTGGAAGGTTTGCCAAGCGTGCTGTTGGGACGCTTGGCGCATGCTGGGTTGACCTTGTTCTTGTATTTCACGGCGTTCATGTTGTTGATGCGCGGGGTGATCCCGGATCTGGCGTTGCGCAATGCCTTGTACTTGCGCTTTTATCCATACACGTTCTTGTTTTTGAGTCGCGTGACCAATATCATGATGGCGTTTGTGATCTTCGGGTTCGCGCGCGGCATTGCCAATCGGGTGCGCCGGGCGTATTGGCCGACGATCGTGATCTTGGTACTTGGCGGGCTGGCATCTTGGCGGCAAGAAGCCGGTATTAAGTTAGGCGTGTTTGTGTGCGTGTTGATCATCACGGCGTTGTGGGCGCGCAAGGCGTTGACGCGCAGCAGTATGGTGATGTCTTGGGGTAATAAGCTGATCGATGCCGTCATTTTCTGCGCCACGGCGGTATTTTATGCTTTGGCGTTGTTTTATAACGCCCCGGCGATCCATCATCGCCATCCGGTACCGGAGATCTTTCTTTTTCCCAGCGAGCGAATGTGGATGACGACCCTGGCTGGGGTGGTGGTCGCGGCCATTACTTTGGCAGTGATCTATCGCTACTTATGTGCACCAGGGGCGCCTTTTGGCATCCCCACGCAAGATGCCAAAAGACGCATTGCGGCGCTGATTGATCGCTTCGGCGGCACGGCCACTTCCCACTTGGCATTTGTTGGAGACAAAATGGTCCGCTTCTATCAAGTCGACGGTGAAGATCGCGTGGCCTTCTTGTATAAAGCTGCTGCTGACAAGCTGATGATCTTAGGCGTGCCGATCGGGCCGCAAGCAGACTGGCAAGCGGCGATTGCTGACTTCATGGCGGCTGCTGAAGCGCAGAATCGCTCGTTGGTGTTCTATGAGGTACCGGCAGATTTGACAATGCAGCTGCACGAATATGGTTTTGATTTCATGAAGTTCGGCGAATCTGCCCATGTGACCTTGGCTGATTTCACCTTGGCTGGCAGTCGGCGCAAAGGTGAGCGAGCCTTGGTCCATAAGCTGGAACGCGCCGGGTATACGTTTGCCGTCTTAAAGCCGCCGTTTGATGCAACAACGCTAGCTGCATTGCATGCCGTGTCAGACCAGTGGTTGGCAGGCCGTGCTGAAGAAGGCTTCTCGTTGGGTTATTACGATGAAGCGTACTTGCAGCAGGCACCGATCGCAGTGATCCAAGCTGCTGATGCGCAAATCGTGGCCTTTGCCAGTTTAATGCCAATGGCTGCAGGCGTTGGTAGTGTGGACTTGATGCGCTTTGGCGATGCGGCGCCTAATGGCAGCATGGATCTGCTGTTTATCAACTTGTTCCAATATGCCAAAGATGCCGGCGATACGGTGTTTGACCTGGGCATGGCGCCATTAAGCAACGTTGGCTTATCGCCGCATGCTTTTGTAGAAGAACGCCTGGCCCACTTGGTGTATCGCTACGGTTATCGCTTCTACGGGTTCGCTGGGTTGCGCTCATATAAGGCCAAGTATACCGATGAGTGGATCCCGCAATACATCGCTTATCGCAAGCGCAACAGCTTGTTGTTTACCATGCTGCAATTGTTGTTATTGGTCAATCGCAAGCAGCCGCAAAGCCGAGTGTGGGAGCCGCGCCGCTTTCGGCTGGTGGCCAAACTTGATGAGTGGTTCAACTGATCAGGATGCTAGCCGTTGGCGAATAAACGTAGTATGCTTAAAGTAATCTCACACAGAAATAGGAGAACGTATGAATCAATATTTTACCAATGACCCAGAGCTGGCCCATGATGAACACAGCTTCGATTTCACGTTGGCTGGTCATGATCTGCATTTTACCAGCGATAATGGTGTCTTCTCCAAGCACACTGTTGATTATGGCAGCCGCGTATTGATTTCAGTGGTTGCAACCGCGCCGCTTGAAGGCAAGTTATTAGATCTTGGCTGCGGTTGGGGGCCGATTGGCTTAAGCTTGGCCAAAGCCAATCCTGATCTGCAAGTTGTGTTGTCAGATGTCAACGAGCGCGCCATGGCTTTGGCCAAGCGCAACGCAGCGGCCAATGGCATTCACAACGTTAAGATCGTGGCGTCTTCAGTGTATGACAATATCGAAGGGACTTTTGACACGATCGTGACCAACCCGCCGGTGCGTGCTGGCAAGCCGATCGTTTCAGCGATGCTTGAAGGGGCGTATGATCACCTTAATGCTGGCGGCAAGCTGGTGGTCGTGTTGCAGAAGAAACAAGGGGCACCATCGGCCAAGAAACTGATGGCGCAACGTTTTGGCAATGCGACGGTAGTTAAGAAAGACAAAGGCTACTACATCTTAGAAGCCGTACGTTAAGCAGTCTGGTTCAGGGCTCTTTTGGCCAGAACAAATACCGCATCCAGCGTCAAGCGCCGGATGCGGTATTTGTTTCACGTGAAACATCAAGTTCGCCATAGGGAATACGCCGAACTATTGGCCTTGGATCAACAAATTGCACAACACCAAGTCATCCATGCGGCGCAAGGAGAAACCGGTAGCTTGCTGGAACTTGTCCAAGCGATATTGCAAGGTGTTGCGGTGGATGTATAAGGCTTTGGCTGTGGCGGTGAGATTGCCGAGATGTTCGTACAAACTGGTGATCACCGGCCGCATTTCAGGATCTTGATCAACAGTGGCGCGCAAAGCAGCAAGCAGCCGCGAATCGTTGCGGGCCGTTTGGGTGTAATAGCCTAACGCTGCTTGCGGGAGATTGGCGCAACGCGCATCGGTGTAGGCGGCCAAGCGCTGTTCTTCGGCAAAAAGCGTCGGCAGCGCCGTGGTCACCGGCCAGAATTGGCCAAGATAGCCATGTGTTTGGGTGTCGAAGTCCGGATCCAAGGTATCTAAGATGCTTAACAATCCGTCGCAGTCGACTGGCGCAGTGGATTCCGGCTCAACGACTACGGCATGCGTCGGCGTGAGCCAAAAGCCGGTATCATCACCGCCGAACAAACTAAGCAGCGCGTCCAGCCACATCTTGGCTTCTGCTGGGGGATTCGCCGTTGTGAATTGAACTAAGCGTACCACCCCGCTATTAGGGATCGGCCCGGTACCCGCCAGAAAATGCGCCCAAGGATTGCGCGACGTGGGTTGCGGCGCCAAGGCCGCTAACAATGCAGATTCGCGCGGCGTTAAATCGCCGTCGGCAACGGCCATGCGCACCCCATCGACCATCAACTCCCGGCTATGCGCAGGAAATGGCGGGTTATGATACACTTGAAAGTATTGTTCCAATACGGACTGAATCGACATAAGCAAGACTCCTTTGTGGTAAATCGCTTACATTCAGTGTAACACGTCAAATAGGAGGATGACATGCAGGATTTCATGATTGCCGCACTTCAAGAAGCCAAAGACGCTAAGCGCATCGGCGAAGTTCCGATCGGCGCCGTGGTGGTGCATGATGGTCAAATCGTTGGCCGCGGCCACAATTTGCGCGAACACAGCCAAGACAGCACGTTACACGCTGAAATCTTGGCGATTCAAGAAGCGTGTATGACGCTAGGTACTTGGCGTTTGGAAGATTGTGATTTATACGTGACGCTTGAACCGTGTCCAATGTGTGCCGGTGCGATGATCAACAGCCGCATTCGCACATGCTATTTTGGCGCGTTCGATCCTAAAGCCGGCGTGGCTGGGTCGTTAGGCAATTTGTTGACTGATACCCGCTTCAACCACCAAGTGCAAGTGGTTTCCGGCGTTCACGAACAAGCAGCCGCGGCGTTATTGCAAGACTTCTTTCGGGCGATCCGCGCCAAGCGCAAGGCTGCCAAGCGCGCCAAGCAACAAACAAAGAAACAATAATGATGTGTGGGCTAGGAACAGTGGCTGCTTGTGACTAGCCAAATTCAGCGGCCTATGGTATGATAATTGTTGCCGAAAGGCCTTGAGGCAATGGCTGCTTTTCGAATCGTGTCAGGTCCGGAAGGAAGCAGCACTAAGGATCGTTAGCCATGTGCCTTAAGTTTTTGAGATAATTAACAGGTCACCTGTCGGGTGGCCTTTTCTAATGTGTTAAAATTAATCTACAGAAAGGGTGAATCAGGTGAGCTATCAAGCATTGTATCGGGTCTGGCGACCGCAGACATTCGCTGATGTGATCGGCCAAACCGCTGTCACACAAACGCTTAAGAACGCGTTGATGACTGGGCAAACCAGCCATGCCTATCTTTTCTGCGGCCCGCGTGGGACAGGGAAGACGTCTGTGGCGAAGATCTTGGCCAAAGCGCTGAATTGTCGACATTTGCAAGACGGTGAACCGGATAACACCTGCGATTTGTGCCAAGCGATCACGGAAGGTTCATTGACTGATGTGATCGAAATCGATGCCGCGTCGAATAACGGCGTTGACGAGATCCGCGATATCCGCGACAAGGCTAAATACGCCCCGACGTTGGCGCGGGTCAAAGTCTACATTATTGATGAAGTGCATATGTTGTCAACTGGGGCTTTCAATGCATTGTTGAAGACTCTTGAAGAACCGCCAGCCCATGTGGTGTTCATCTTGGCAACAACGGAGCCGCAGAAGATCCCGGCAACGATCATCAGCCGCACCCAGCGGTTTGATTTTCGCCGGATCACACCGCAAGATATCGTCGGCCGCTTAAAGACGGTGTTAGACGACAAGCAGATCACCTACGATGAGCATGCGTTGGCGGTCATTGCCCGCGCAGCAGAAGGTGGAATGCGCGATGCGTTATCGATTCTGGATCAAGTGTTGTCATTTGGCCAGAATCATGTCACCGTCGAGAATGCCTTAGACGTCACCGGCGGGGTGGCAACCGCGCAACTGGGCGAATATCTGGCGGCGATCCAAGCGCGTGATATCCCCAAGGCGTTGACAACAGTTGAGGCTTTGTTGACGTCTGGCAAAGATGCCGGCAGGTTAATTGAAGACTTGATCGCCTATCTGCGAGATTTGATGGTTTACCAACAAGCCCCGAACTTGTTGGATGCTACTGAAGCAGATCTGATCGACGCGCACTTCAAGCCGTTGGCACAACAACTGGTTGCGCAGTGGCTGGCCAAGGCGATTGCGGTATTAAATGATACCGCAGCGCAATTGCGCTTGACCAACCATCCGGCGATTTACCTGGAAGTGGCCACGGTGCGCTTAGGCGAACTGGACCAAGCGGCACCAAAACAAGCGGCGCCGGTGGAAACGCAAGAAGTGGCTGCGTTAAAGCAGCAGCTGGCGGCTTTACAAGAAACAGTCAAACAATTGGCGCAAAATGGCGTGGCAAAGCCCAGCAAGCCAGCTGCTAAGGTGCGGCGCAAGCAGAAAGCCACAGTCAATTTAGCCAAGCTTTATCCGATCTTAGGCGCTGCAACCCGCGCGGATCTGGATGCGATCAAAGATATTTGGCCGGATCTGTTGAATATGCTGTCGGTGACCAAGCGAGCAATGATGAAGATCTCAGAGCCAGTGGCAGCCAGCCCAGATGGGGTGATCGTCAGCTTCGACTATGATATCCTGGTGGAGCGGGCTGAAAACGACGACGCTTTAATGGCTGAGTTGAAGAACGGCTTGCAGCGCTTGATCAACAAACAACCGCAGATCGTGCTGGTGCAGTCCGCCGCTTGGCCGCAGCTGCGTAAGGATTACCTTGCGCAAAACGGCGCGCCGCATCCTAAAGCCAAGACGCCGCCAGCCCAAGCGCCGGTGGTCAAAGCCATCACTGATATGTTCGGTGAAGAACCAAATATTACCGTTAAAGATGATTAGACAAAGAGAGGAATTGATATTATGATGCGTGGCGGAATGGGTAACATGCAAGGTATGATGAAACAGATGCAGAAGATGCAAAAACAAATGGTGGCTGATCAAGACGAACTTAATGCCACTGAGTTCTCGGCGACTTCCGCTTCTGACATGGTCAAAGTTGTTTTCACTGGCGATAAGAAGCTCAAAGACATTCAAATCAAGCCGGAAGCCATCGACCCGGATGATCCTGACATGTTGCAGGATCTGGTGATCGAAGCCGTTAACGCGGCGATGGCAGATATCGATAAAACCACGCAACAGAAGATGGGTAAGTATTCGCGCGGTTTAGGCATCTAACTGAATAGGTAGGGGAAACATGCAATATCCAGCACCAATCGAGAAGTTGATCGACAGCTATATGAAACTGCCTGGGATCGGTGGCAAAACCGCCACACGGTTGGCATTTTATACCATCGATATGGCCCAAGAAGATGTTAAAGGCTTCGCTGACAGCCTGATGGCAGCCAAGACCCAGCTGCATTACTGCACAATTTGCGGCAATATCACCGATACGGATCCTTGTGAGATCTGCAGCGACCACACCCGCGATCAAGGCACCATCTTAGTGGTGGAACAGCCTAAAGATGTGATGTCGATCGATCGCACCAACGAATATCATGGCTTGTATCATGTCTTGCACGGGGTATTGTCGCCGATCGAAGGCCGCGGTCCTGAAGACTTGAATATCGAAAGTCTGATCAAGCGCTTGAAAGCTAACGATGATGTGCATGAAGTGATCGTTGCGACCAACGCCACACCAGAAGGCGAAGCAACGGCGCAGTATCTGGCGCGTTTGATCAAGCCGGCGCAAATCAAAGTCACCCGCTTGGCCCATGGCTTGGCGGTGGGCTCGGATATCGAATATGCTGATGAAATGACCTTGCTCAAGGCCGTAGAAGGCCGAACGGAAATTTGACCCAGCGTGCGCGGTCAGGCAAAGCTGGCTTCAACTTTAGCCAACTAATCGATAGCTGCGTTATTTTTGCGTCACTTGACGATACCAGCAACCTGTGTTGAAGAAAGAAGAGATCTGGCATGTTCTTTACCAAGAAGCCCCAACTAAAAACTGAAGCGGATCGCGAGCTGATGACAACAGTGTATCGCGTGCGGGATAATATGGCACGAGAACGGGCGCTGTTGGCTACTTTTCGCGAAGTCGATGCCTTATCACGCTCACAGCTGCAGCTGCAAGAGGGCTTGTTTGATTTCTTGTATCGAGAAGCTCGAGTTCGCCAGGTGTCTGGTAAATTAGTCCAAGAGATGGCAGCTGAACAGTTGCAACAAGCAAATCTATAACAGATGTGCGCGGGATGAGAATTTTTGACCCCGCGCTTTTTATTTGGCAGGATTTCCAGTAGAATTAACATGACAGACGAAAGAAGGCTAACCGTGACAGGCACATTTATCACATTCGAAGGACCCGATGGCGCAGGCAAGACCAGCGTACTTAAAGCGCTGATGCCCAAGATCACTCAGGCGGTGACTACGCCTGTCGTGTTGACGCGTGAACCAGGCGGCGCGCGGCTGTCTGAGGCGATCCGTACGATGATCCTTGACCCGCAAAATACCGAGATGGATCCGCGTACCGAAGCGTTGTTGTACGCTGCCAGCCGCCGACAGCACCTGGTTGAGAAGGTGTTGCCGGCGTTGGCAGAAGGACAGTTGGTAATATGTGATCGGTTTGTCGATTCGTCTGTTGCTTATCAAGGGGCCGGGCGCAGGATCGGTGAAGAGGCCGTGTGGCAATTAAATCAGTTTGCCACGGCTGGCCTTGAACCGAGCTTGACGGTTTATTTGGATGTTCCATCTGAAGTTGGCTTAGCGCGTATCCGTCAGAATCGCCAAGCCACGCAATATGATCGCTTGGATCAAGAACAGCTCGATTTTCACCAGCGGGTTCGAGCGGCGTACTTGCGCTTGGCTCACAACGCCCCGCAGCGGATCGTGACCGTTGATGCGACTGCTGACATGGCAGTCGTGGTCCAGCAGTGTTTAGCCGTGTTACAAGCGCATCTACAAGGCATCTGGCGAAGTTGATCGCCAGGAAACGGAGGAGTTAGTTATGAAATTGATCATGGCCATTGTGCAAGACAAAGACAGCAACTTGTTGAGCAGTGAATTCATTGATAATAACGTCCGTGCCACCAAGTTGTCGACGACTGGGGGCTTCTTGAAGTCCGGCAACACCACCTTCATCATCGGGATCGAAGATGAGCGTGTCGACGATGTCTTACAGATCATCAAAGACACCGCACAAACCCGTGAGCAATTCATGACGCCGCCGGTTAATCTTGATGCCACTTCTGATTCGGCCATGGCCTATCCAATCGAAGTGCAAGTCGGCGGCGCGACAGTGTTCGTCTTGCCTGTCGAAGCGTTCCACCACTTCTGATGCTGGCAATTGAACAACTTCAGCCCAGCTTAGTCAAACAATTTACCACGATCATCCAAGCCAACCAGCTCAGCCAAGCTTATGTTTTCAACGGTGCAGCAGGTGTTGGTAAGGTGGCGTTAGCCGAGTGGATCGCCATGCGTTTGTTTTGTTTGAATGTGCAAGCTGGCCGTCCCTGTGGTGAATGCGCTGAGTGTCAGCGAATCATTTCGCACAACCATCCCGATGTGGTTGAATTGCGTACCGATGCGCGCAGCTTGAAAGTTGATGACGTGCGCGCGTTGAAAAGTGAACTGACCAAGTCTGGTATGGAAGGCCAACAGCGCGTATTCATCATTGAAGAAGCTGAGAAAATGACGCCGGGAGCGGCTAATTCACTGCTGAAGTTCTATGAAGAACCGGTGGCTGGGGCCACGATCATTCTGACGACCACCGCGAAGAACCAACTGTTGCCAACGATTTTGTCGCGCGCACAGATCATTAACTTCTTACCGCCATCGCGCACGCAATTGGAGCAGCAGCTCACCGCCAAAGGGGTGATCCCGGCGACTGCTGCTTTGGTGGCCAGTTTAACCGCTGACTTGACGCAAGCTCAGGCGTTGGCTGATGATGCCGATTTTGCTGCGCGTGTTGCTGCGGTGTTAAAGCTTGCCGGACAGTTGGCCAACCGCGACAGCATGGCGTTTGTTTCGGTGCAAGCCGAGTTGATGCCGCACGCCAAAAGCCTGCCGGAACAAACCCAGATGCTGGCGTTGTTGGGGCTGGTTTATGAAGATGCCATGAATCGCCATTATCAAGTGGACCAAAGCCAAGCGTTTCTTGGCGCACCAGTAGTGGACCAGCTGGCTGGATTTTCGGCTAAAGCTTTGGTGACCAGCTTAACCGCAATTTTACAAGCGCAGGTCCAGCTGCGCCAGAATGTGACGTTTCAATCCGATTGCGAACAATTGATGCTTAAACTATTAGCCGTGTGAAGTCGCCACGGCTATTTATATACCAAAGCGAAGCAAAGCGCATTTAGCGATGTGTGTAAGATGGCCTGAGCGAATGGCGGGCTTTGCCATAAGCTCAAGCCAGCTTACACGCAATCGCGTTGCTTTGCGCAGCTGGACGAAATACCAAAGCGAAGCAAAGCGTATTTAGCGATGTGTGTAAGATGGATTCGTGCAATCTAGCAAGGCATGAAATATCTGATGCAGAATAGCCGATTTTGCAAACGATTTCTGCTATAATTAGCCATATTCTTTGGAGGATATTATGGCAAGTTTGTTAATGGCATTGGTGTTTCTTGCATTCGTGAGTTTGGGGCTGCCGGATTCGTTGTTAGGTGCAGGGTGGCCGGTGATGCATGTCGCATTGCAAGTACCTAGTGGCTGGGCGGGAACGATTTCGATGCTGATTGCCGGCAGCACGATTGTTTCCAGTCTTGCTTCTGATCGCTTGACTAGGCGCTTAGGTGTGGGCATGGTGACGGCAGGCAGCGTGATGCTGACGGCCTTGGCGTTATGGGGATTCTCATTGGCGCCGAATTTCTTGACGTTGTGCGTGATCGCGGTGCCTTATGGGTTAGGCGCCGGGTCGGTGGATGCGGCGCTGAATAACTTCGCTGCGGTACATTATTCGTCGCGGGCAATGAATTGGCTGCATTGTTGTTGGGGTATCGGCGCGGCGATCAGTCCGTTCATCATGGGCAATGCCTTAGCCAATCAAATGTCTTGGCGCGGCGGCTATCGCACGGTGGCAATGGTGCAATTGGGGTTGGCATTGGTATTGTTGGCGAGTTTGCCGCTTTGGCCAAAGCGGCAAGTCAAGGCCCAAGCCGCGCGTGAGCATGCCGCGTCGCTTGTTCAAGTCGTGGCGCTGCCTGGCGTGAAGATGGTGATGCTGGCGTTTGGGATGTATTGCGGCTTAGAGTCTTTGACCGGTTTGTGGGCTGCTTCTTATTTGCATGCTGCACGCGGCGTGGCGCCGGTGCAAGCGGCGATGTTTGCGTCGTTGTTTTATTTGGGAATCACGGCAGGACGCTTGCTGGCAGGCTTTTTTGCGGATGCTTTAGGCGATCATCGCTTGGTATTAGGCGGCGGGGTCGTGGTTGGCATTGGGCTGTTGGCAATGCTGCTGCCACTTTCGAATATATTTGCTTTGGTGGGGTTAGTGATAGTGGGGATCGGTTGCGCGCCGATTTATCCGGCGATCATCCACGCCACGCCGATGAATTTTGCCCCGGAGTACTCCCAAGCGATCATTGGGGTGCAAATGGCTGCGGCATATACCGGTTCGACTTTCGTGCCGCCGATTTTTGGCGGGATCGGGCAATTAGGCCTGTTGCCTTGGGTGATGGGCGGCTTGTGGGCGGCGCTATTGGCAAGTTATTGGCGCATGCATCAACAGGTCGTCGCTTGCGGCCGAGGATAATTATCGGTACACTGAAAGTATCAATACGGCAAGAAGGGAAGACACATGGAGAAAAAAGAACTCTATGACGGTTTCGTAGCACTTGAACAAGAAACTCAAGCGATGCTCACCAAGATCGCGGCGTTGAAGACGCAAATGGCGACGATCGTGGAAACCAATGCGGAACTTGAAATCGAGAATCGCCACCTGCGCGAGCATCTGCAGGAGCTGCAAACCAGCGCTGATCATAAATCCAGTGGTGCGGTGGAATTGTCCAAGTCTAAGCTGAACTTGGAGAACCTTTATGAAGAAGGGTTCCATGTGTGCTCGTATATGTACGGCCAGCGGCGGATCGACAATGAACCGTGTGCCTTTTGTTTGGACATTATTTACGGGGAGCATTAATGCAAAATCAACATAGTTTCGACCATCATCAAAGCGGCACCTTATATCTGGTGCCGACACCGATCGGCAATCTTGACGACATGACCATTCGGGCCGTGAAAACACTGCAGGAAGTCGACTTGATCGCCGCAGAAGACACGCGCAACACCCAGAAGCTGCTGAACCACTTTGAAATTGCCACCAAGCAGATTTCGTTTCACGAACATAATACCCAACAACGCATCCCGGAGCTGATTGCTAAACTCCGGGATGGTTTGAGTATTGCCCAAGTATCTGACGCTGGGATGCCTTCGATTTCTGATCCCGGCAAAGAACTGGTACAAGCGGCGATCCAAGCCGACTTGCCGGTTGTGCCGCTGCCAGGTGCCAATGCTGGGCTGACTGCGTTGATTGCCTCGGGGTTGGCGCCGCAGCCGTTCATGTTCTACGGCTTCTTGCCGCGCAAAGCCAGCGTGCAGCGCGCCGAATTGGCGAAGCTGGCGCTTGAAGAACAAACGATCTTGTTTTATGAGTCACCATATCGCTTGGCCAAGACCTTAACGGCCATGCAAGAGGCGTTTGGCGATCGCCAAGCGGTGTTGGCTCGGGAGCTGACCAAGCTGCACGAGGAATTCATCCGAGGCAGCTTAAGCGAATTAACAGCCTGGGCAATCGAATCTGCGCGCGGTGAATTTGTGGTGATGGTGCAAGGGGCCACGCCTCAAGCGCCTCAACCTAGCGATTTGCCGCTGGCACAACAAGTACAAGCGCGTATCGATCAAGGGGCCAAGCCTAACGCAGCGATCAAGGCGGTAGCCAAAGCCAATGGTGCGGTGCGCCAAGATGTCTATAACGCCTATCACGGATTGGAGGACGATGCATGATCTATGAAGAGCCCTACACGCTGCCTTATTACCTCACGACACAGAAGCAAACAGTCAATTTGGCGACATTGGTGAACATGTTATTGATGGGTTCCGAACATCAACTGGACCAATTAGGTGCTGGCGTTGACGCTTTGTTGGCCCATGGCTTAGGCTGGGTGATCACGCAATATGAAATCAAAATCAACGCGATGCCGCCAGTTGAAACGCCTTTAGTATTGGGGACGCAAGCCACTACCTATAACAAGCTGATGACTTATCGCGACTATTGGGTCGCCGATCTTGCTGGCCACAAGCTGGCGACGATGCGCGGTGCTTGGGTGATGATGGATCTGGATTCTCGCAAATTAGTGCCGATCTTGCCTGAATTTCCAGAAAAAGTCGGTGCGGTGTCAGATACTTTAGTGCAGCGGTTTTCGCGCTTGCCCAAGCTTGAACGCATCGATGTTGATGTGCCATATCGCGTGCGGTATTTTGATATTGATGGCAATCGGCACGTGAATAATGTGCATTATTTTGAATGGATGGAAGACAGCTTAGGTTATGATTTCTTGAGCCAACATGATATCGACTCGGTGCAGATCAAATATGCGCGCGAAGTCACTTATGGTTCAACGCCGCATGCCCAAGCGCAAATCGAAGGCATTACGACCCATCATCAAATCGTTTCTGATGGGGTGGTCAATGCCGAAGCAACTTTTGTCTGGCATCAGCGCGACTAAATCGGCTGATCAAGGTGGTGTAACGATCGAATAGACAATGGGTATTGGGGGCGGGGACAGATCTTGAGTTGGGTTTGGGTGATGTTGCTGGCGGCGGTGATCGCCAGTTTGGAACAAGGTGTGACCGGGTTTGGTTCGGGGATCATGTTGATGATCATCTTGCCGCATTTATTGCCGATTGGGCAAAGCGCTGGGGTGGCGACGTTGACGATGATCGTGGCAGAAGTAGCGCTGACTTGGCGTTATCGCCACGCCCTTAAGCCGCGGCGTTTGGTGGTGCCATTCATTGTGTATTCGGTGGTGGCCACTTGGTCAGTGCATTTGGGCCAAGTCTTGCCGATGCAGATCCTGCGGGTGTTGTTAGGCTGCTTATTGATCGGTTTGGCGATTTATTTTCTGTTACGCAAAAGCACCAATACGCAAGTGATTCCGTTGGCAGTGGCGGTCCTGTTCTGGATGGTGTCAGGTTTCTTCAATGGCTTATTTGGGATTGGCGGGCCGCTGATGGCGTTATATTTTCTGACACTGGCTCAAACCAAAGAAGAATATCTGGTCAGCATCCAAGCGTTCTTCTTGATCGACACGTGTTATGTGTCGCTGGTGCGCTTTGCCACCGGTGTGATCGGCGTGGCGCAGCTGCCGCTGGTAGCAGTGGGGATCGTCGGCACCTTGATCGGTACGGCTATCGCCAATCGCATCGTGGTGCATCTCAACGTTGCGGCGATCACCAAGGTCGTGTATGGGTTCATCGGCATCAGCGGCATGTATTATCTGCTAACGGCATTATCCACAAGGGGATAACTTTGGATGGGGTTATCCCCTGTGGATAAAAAAGGAGCTCAGGTTATGCGCAAATGGCAGCAAGGGCTTAGCGTTGGTGCAACACTTGTGATCGGCGGTTATTTGGCCTATTTGGCTTTGAGTTATCGGCGCTTGCCTGCGCAGCTGCCGCTGCCTGTCAGCGGCCATGCGGCCCGAGACGTCCTGCACCTTGGTCAGGTGTATACGGCACTGACGTATAATATTGGTTATGGCAGTTATCCACCGTCATACAGTTTCTTTATGTCTGGAGGTAAATATTCGCGCGCTTATAGTGCCGATGCGGTGCGCCGCAGTCTTAATGGGGTGGTGCAAACGGTGCGTCAGTTGGCGCCGGATTTTGCGTTATATCAAGAAGTCGATGTCGCTAGCGACCGCGCACATCACGTGAATGAATTGACGCTGTTAGATGCTGGGTTCACGCAGTATGCGCGGGTGTTTGGCCAGAACTATGACTCAGCGTATTTGTTTTATCCCTTCACCAAGCCAATCGGCAAGGCGCGCTCAGGGCTGGTGACACAAGCGCAAAGTGCCTTGGTGCAAGCGTGGCGTTATGCACTGCCTGTGGACAAAGACTTCAATAAGTTCATGGATCTCGACCGCGCCTTCACGGCCAGTTATACCCCTGTGGACAACGGGCGATATCTTGTGTTGGTCAATGTCCATTTATCGGCATTCACGCCGAATCGCACGGTGCATGACGCACAATTGGCTGCTTTGTTTGACTTCATTGCTCAGGAATATCAACAAGGCAATTATGTCTTAGTCGGCGGCGATTATAATCATCGCGTGTTGAAAAACGCGCCGCAAGTTTTCCACACGGATGAAACACCGCGCACTTGGACGCATGTGCTGCCCATTGAGCGCTTGGCACCAGGGTTTTATCAGCCCACGCGCGGCTTAGCCGAAGCGGCGGTTGCGTCTGTTCGGGCGCTTGATCGGGCTTATGCGCCGCAAAGCAGTTTTGTGACCTTGATCGATGGGTTTATCTGCTCACCTAATATCTTGACCAACAGCGTGCAAGTCGTTGACACAGGTTTTGCTTATTCCGATCATAATCCCGTGTTACTGCGCTTCACGTTAACCAAATAAGCGGCTTGCTTCGTCGATCCTCAACGCAGGATTTGATGAAGCGAGCCGCTTATTTGATTACAGCCGTAATTGCATGTTGGCCAAGCTGCTTTGGGTGAAGTCAGCAGCGGTTTTGACCTGCTTGCCGAAGTTATCGATCAAACCATGCAGCTCTTGAGCATCATGCAATGGCCAGTTATCCACAACTGTGGTGCGGGATTTGAGTTGGGCATAGGTCAAAGCCGGTTGGCCCAACCATGCAAACAAGCGCCGCGAATAATGATCAGCAATAAACGTTGGCTGAGCAAACACGTAAAGCCGCATGGCGTCGGCAGTTTCCGGGCCAATACCAGGCAAGGCCAGCAAGGTGCGGCGTAAATCAACGCGTTGGCCAAGAGCAGCCAAGTCCCATTGTTGTGCGGCCAACCAGGTGAATAACGTATGGATCGCTTGGCTTTTATGCACATAGAAACCGCTGGGGCGAATCAAGGCTTGCAGCTTATCCACAGGCAGTGCCGCAAGCGCTTCTGGGTCAAAATGCGTTGCTTGACGCAAACTGCTCAAGGACTTGGCGACATTTTGCCAGTTGGTGTTTTGCACCAAGATGGCGCCAACTAAGATCTCATATGGTGAATCTGCCGGCCACCAGCCGCTTGGGCCGAGTGTTGTGGCCAAGTGCTGGTAAAGCTTGGCCAGCGATAATTCATGAAATGGCGTTGTCGACATAATGGGCCAGCGCCTCTTTTCTTAACCCGGCGCTGAGGCCAACAATCAACTTGATGCGTGCTTTCTGCCCGTTGAGGCCTTGGCAGAAGATCACGCCTAGTTTGGCCAGTTGAGCACCGCCGCCTGGGTAATCGTAAAACCCTTCAGCCACGCCGTTAAAGCAGCGTGACACCAACACGACTGGGACGTGGCGGGCCAACAAGCGCTGCAATGCTGGTAAAGTCGCCGGCGGCAAATTCCCGGCACCTAGCGCTTCGATAACCAAGCCGTTGGTCGCATCAGGCAGCGCGTCAAATAAGGTACCATCCATGCCAGCGTATGCTTTCAACAAGAATACATTGGCCACTGTGTGATCGATCGGTGCGGCAACTTGATGGATCAATTCTTGAAAGAAGCGGACGCCATGTTTGGTGATCAAGCCGATCGGACCAAAAGTCGGGGTCCGAAACGTCGCAACATTGGTGGTGTGAGTTTTGGTGACAAAGCGCGCCGTATGGATCTCGTCATTCATCACCACCAAGCAGCCTTTGTTGCGGGCTTGCGGACTGGCGGCGACTTGCAATGCCGAAGCATAATTATAGCTGCCATCGGCGCCGACTTCATTACTAGAGCGCATCGCCCCAGTGACCACAACGGGGATGGTGTTTTCTAACGTGAGGTCTAGGAAATACGCGGTTTCTTCCAAGGTGTCTGTGCCATGCGTGACCACCACGCCGTCGATGCCACAAGCGGTGGCTTGGCGAATGCGTAACGCCAGCTGCAGCATGTGCTGCGGAGTCATGTGCGGTGATGGCAAGTTGAACGCTTCTTCAGCAGTGACATGAATATCGGCGCTAAGCGGTGTATCCACCATCAGCAACGGATTGGCGGCGTTTGGCGAAACAGCGCCGGCTTGGTCTTGGCTCATGGCGATGGTGCCGCCGGTATGTAAGACAAGGATGTTAGGCATGATCTTCCTCCGTGACGAAAAAAAACACTTCGATTGAAGTGTTATTTAAGGGAAATCCCCGTTGCCGGAGATAGATAAAGTTTGGTTACTGCTAATCAGTATACAAGCGGCAGGTTAGAACGCGTTTTGGCTGCTATGGTGATAGCGGAAAAGTTTCGTGTGAGAGTCCTCATGCGGCTCTCAGCAAACGATAAATTAGTTAATAGACCCATGTGAGTGAGCAGCTGGTAAACGTTGAACAAATAGGAAATTACGTTGATTACAGCATTAGTAAGTTTATCACGTCAAGGCGATTATTCGTGATCAGCGGTGATAGGCAGCACCTATAGCTGATGATAGTGAGCAACTAACGAACAATTTAGCTATTGCAATTATCATCGTTTGGGTTATGATGGTTCTCGTACCATAAATTTCAGGAGTAGGCTCTGCCGCGTTAAGTGCCAGTGGAACGGAATGTGAACACTGGACGAAAGCTTTGCTGCGGTGGCAGATCCGCATTCGCCGATAACGCGCTTTGGCGCACAATTTGGCGTCTCCGACCAAAGGGGATTGTCGTTATGCAAGTTTTATCGTTTTCTTCAGCCAAGTTCACCACCAAAACTGTGGTGAGTCTGGGATTGTTCATGGCGCTTGAGCTGGTGCTGAGCCGCTTCTCGATCAGCAACAGTTTCTTGCGCATCGGGCCGGCTTTCATCGCCACGGTGATGATGGCATATTACTTAGGCCCGTGGGTCGCGGCGATCGGGGCTGGATTGTGTGATCAGCTCAATGTCTTGGTGTTTATGCCGGGACTGGATTTCCCAGGCTTTACCGTGACCGCAGTGGTTGCGGCGATCATCTACGGGATCTTCTTTTATCAACAGCCGGTGCGTTTCTGGCGGGTGCTGGTGGCCACAGTCTTAGTGGTCGCCATCTGTGACACCTTCTTGAACACCATGTGGCTGGACATGATGGGGATGCCGTGGCAAGGAATCATCATCCCGCGCATCTTGAAGAATTTGGTCATGTTAGTCATTGAAGTCGGTGTGTCTTACGCCGTTTTGAAGGCTGTCAGCAAGGCCAAACCACAACTTTAAGCCAAACGAAGGCGACGCGAGTAGCGTGGCCTTTTTAATATGGGCAAAAAGCGGTAAAATAGGCCAATAATAACCTTTGGAGGCAACGCATGTATTTATTGGCAATGGACACGTCGAATCAAACCATGAGTGTTGCAGTGATGCAAGACGCAACGCTGCTGGCAGAAACGACGATCAATCACAAAAAAACGCACAGTGAACAGCTGTTGCCGACCATTCAGAACCTCTTGAGCGCCAGTGCGTTGACGCCTGAACAGCTGGACCGCATCGTGGTGGCAGACGGGCCTGGTTCTTATACTGGCATCCGCATTGCTGTGACCACAGGCAAGACATTGGCTGATACCCTAAACAAGCAGCTGGTTGGGATCTCAAGTCTCGCGGTGTTAGCAGCAGGCGTCACCAACACAACAGCCTTGATCGTCCCTTTGATGGATGCGCGGCGGCAGAATGTGTTTGCAGGCATTTACCAGTGGGATCATGGCGAGTTGATCAATGTGGTGCAAGACGCGCATGTGTCGTTGGGATTGCTGCTGGAGCGGATCAATGTGTTGCAGCAGCCGGCGGTGTTTGTTGGCGTCGACGCAGCGAAGTTCAACGAAACCATCGTGGCCAAACTTGGCGATCGCGGCCAATTGGCGGATGCGTTGACTGCTTATCCTAATGCTGCACGGTTGGCGATGCTTGGGCGCAAGGCGCAACCAGTGTCCGTTTCCGACTTCGTACCTCGCTATTTGCGCGTGACGGAGGCCGAGCGCACCTGGCTTAAAACGCACTCGGATGAAGGACATGAGCCATATGTTGAGAAAGTTTAGAGATTGGATCGAGAATAACCCACCGGAGCCGCTGCTTTTTGCCCAAAGCGAGGTGGTGATCAACCGGCGCAGCTACACGCTGCGCAAAATGACCAATGCTGACATCGACGCGGCCTTGGCGATCGAACGGGCGGTGTATAATGATACCCCTTGGGACCGCGTGGCTTTCTTGTCAGAGTTGCGTAAGCGCCAGCACAGCTTGTATCTAGTGTTGACCCTGCCGGATGACGGCTTGGTGGTGGCATTTATTGGCTGCTGGTTCTCCAGAAATGAGGCCCATGTGACCAACATTGCAGTGGATCCCAACTTGCAACATCAAGGCATCGGCCGCTTCTTGATGAAGATGATCATCGCCAAGGCTTTGGATTATGGCTCATTGCAGTTGACACTGGAAGTGCGAACCGATAATGCCGTTGCCCAAGCGCTGTATCATTCCCTGGGCTTTAAAGACGGCCGGATCAAGAAAGGCTATTACGTGGCCAATCACGACGATGCCATGGACATGTGGCTGGAGTTAAATTAACCCCAAAGATTTGCCCCGAGCACGAACGCGGCCCCTGCGTTGTATACATGAATAAGGAGAAATACATTGAGTCAACCAGAACTGATTCTTGCCTTTGAAAGCAGCTGTGACGAAACAAGTGTTGCAGTGATCAAAGACGGCGAGACCATTTTATCCAACATCATTGCTACTCAAATCAATTCCCACAAGCGCTTTGGCGGGGTGGTACCAGAAGTAGCCAGCCGGCATCACGTTGAGCAGATCACCGAAGTTATTGATTTGGCCTTACAAGAAGCCCACGTGACTTATCAAGACCTCACTGCCGTGGCAGTGACATACGGCCCAGGTTTGGTGGGGTCGCTTTTGATCGGTGTCACTGCGGCTAAGACGGTGGCGTTTGCCCATCATTTGCCCTTGATCCCGGTCAATCACATCGCCGGTCACATTTATGCGGCGCGCTTGGTTAAGCCGCTGGTATACCCGTTGTTGGCGTTGGTCGTGTCTGGCGGACACACTGAGCTGGTGTATATGAAAGCGGCCGGTGAGTTTTCAATCATTGGCGACACGCGTGATGATGCTGCTGGGGAAGCTTATGACAAAATCGGCCGTGTGCTGAAAATCAATTATCCTGCAGGCAAAGAAGTGGATCGGCTGGCACACCTTGGCCAGGATACGTTTAATTTTCCTCGGGCGATGATCGATTCAGAAGACTTGGACTTCAGCTTTTCTGGGCTGAAATCAGCGTTTATCAACACGGTACATCACGCCGATCAAATCGGTGAAACCTTAGACCGCAAAGATCTTGCGGCAAGTTTTCAAGCGGCGGTGGTTGATGTCTTGGTGGCCAAGACTCAGCGTGCCTTGGTGCAACACCCGGTCAAGCAGCTTGTCGTGGCCGGCGGTGTTGCAGCCAATCAAGGATTGCGCGAAGCCATGACCAAGGTGCTGGCACCGACAGATATCGAGTTGATCGTGCCGCCGCTGCGTTTGTGTGGCGATAACGCCGCAATGATCGGGGCTGCAGCGCATGTGGCTTTCGCCCAGCACAAGCTTGCCGATTTGTCTTTAAGCGCCGATCCTGGTTTGAACTTTGCCTATGCCGAATAAGTATGTCGCTGTTGCTACCGATTTAGACAGTACCTTCATGCATCACGGCATGACCATCCCAGCCAGGAATATCGTGGCCGTACAGCGCGCCACTGCCGCAGGGCTGCACTTTGTGGTTGCCTCTGGCCGCCAGCAGCCTGCGATTGCCAAGGTGATGCATAAAGTAGGGGTCAATGGTGCCAAAGTCTGCTTGAATGGGGCCTATGTCGTTGACGAGGCAGCGCATGTGCTGGTCGCTTCAGCAATCGATCCGCAAATGATTGTTGAGCTGTTTGCACTGGCCAGCGCGGCTGGTGCCAATATGATGTGCTATCAGCAACGCGGAGTGGTGCGCTATGATGTGACCAACTCGCTGCTGTGGCACGCTTTATTTCTGGGGCATGACCGGCGCAATCGCTTGTTCAAGCATGAATCAAGGCTGCGGCACTTGCTGGCAACACGCATGATTTATAAAGTCGGCTTTAATCACCCGGATCATGCGGTGTTGGTTGGGATTCAACAGCAGCTCGCCAAGCGAGAAGCGCTGACCATGGTGTGGGCTTCGGCGAATTTCTTAGAGATCACCAATGCCGGCATCACCAAGCTGACCGGCTTGGCGGCTTTGGCAAGGCAATGGCACACAGATGTCAGCCGCTTCATTGCATTTGGTGATTATGAGAATGATTTGGCAATGCTTGAAGGTGTCGGCTTTGGCGTGGCTATGTCTAATGCCATTCCAGCAGTTAAAGCAGTCGCTAAGCAGGTGGTTGATAATCACGACCATCAAGGCGTGGGCCGTGCTTTAGAGCGGCTGCTTGAGACATCACGTGAATGACACGATCACAACAAACAGCATCGCACACAGCATCTTTTTGCTGCGGCGATGCTGTTTGTTGTGCTGAGAAAAAATCCTTCGTGCAGGTATGCGCGAAGGACCCGTTTACAATGATGCGTCAAATTCTTCAAGCTTCATAGCCGCTTCTTCCCAGGCGTCTTCAGCCGCTTGGTTTTGCTGATTAAGGTCATCAAGTTGGCTTTGCAAAGCTTGCATCTTCACGTAATCGCTCAAGACTTCTGGTGCGGCCATTTGTTCTTGAACCGCAGTGACTTGTTGCGCCAAGTCTTCCATGGTTTCTTCAAGCTTAGCGACTTCGCGTTGCAGCTTGCGTTGGGCGCGCTGTTGGTCTTTGGATTGTTGATAGTCTACGGCAGCGGTGGTTGGCACATCTTCGGTTGGGGCAGCTGCAGCGGCTTGGGCCTCTTGTTCAGCCCGCTTTTCGGCGAGCTTTTCTTGGTAGTAATCCCAGTTGCCTAAGAACAAGGTACCGCCTGCTGGCTCGATTTCAACGATACTGGTCGCCAATTCGTTGATGAAATACCGATCATGGCTGACAAACAGCACCGTCCCAGCAAAGTCTGCCAAGGCTTCTTCCAAGACTTCTTTGGAGTTGATGTCCAAGTGGTTGGTTGGTTCATCCAGCACCAAGAAGTTATCATGCTTCAACGACAACTTGGTCAGCTCCAAGCGCGCCTTTTGACCGCCGGATAAATCAGCGACGGTTTTGGTGATGTCATTGGCATCAAATAAGAACGCAGCCAATGCTGAACGAACGGCTTGTTCCGGCATGGTCGGATGATCATCCCAGATCTCATCTAGCACGGTTTTGTTCCAATGCAGTTGGTGTTGATCTTGATCGTAGTAACCTGTAGTGACGTTGGTCCCAAAGCGCGCTTCACCTTTCAAGAAGGGGATCTGGCCTAACACCGACTTCAAAAGGGTGGACTTGCCGACGCCGTTTGGGCCGATGATGGCGATGCGGTCGCCTTTGTTGACTTCAAAATTAATCGGACCAGCCATTGGTTCAGCTGGATCATAGCCAACTGTGGCATCTTGTACATGCAAAACTTCATTGCCGCTGGTGGTTTCTGGGGTGAAGCGGAAGTGGACAGTTTTCTCACGGCCTTGAGGGCGATCTAAAACGTCCATTTTCTCCAATTGCTTGCGCCGCGCTTGGGCTTGTTTGGTTGAGCTGGCCCGCACAATGTTCTTGTCGACGAAATCTTGCAGCTTGTGGATCTCTTCTTGCTGTTTCTCGTAAGCTTTCCAAGCCAGTGCTTGATTTTCGGCTTTTTGCTTTAAGTAGCCGGAGTAGTTGGTTTTGTAGTGAATGGCTTTGCTTGGGGTCAGTTCGTAAAGTTCAGTGACCACGTGATCCAAGAAATATTGGTCATGACTGACGGTGAGAATGGCGCCATCGTATGTTTTGAGGTAGCCTTCAAGCCAAGATAAGGTATCGATGTCCAGATGGTTAGTTGGTTCATCTAAGATGATCAAGTCGTGATGTTCCAACAAGAGCTTCGCCAACGCCAAGCGCGAGCGCTCGCCGCCAGATAAGGTACCAATTGGCTTGTCATAAGTGGTGTCATCGAATTTGAAGCCGTGTAAGACAGAGCGGATCTCAGCTTGGTAGCCGTAGCCATTCTGAGCTTGGAAATCGTGTTGGATCTGGTCGTATTGGGCCAAGACTTGTTGATAGTGCTCTGGATCGGCGGCGGTTTTAGGGTCGGCAATCTGAGCTTCTAAGGCGTGCATACGCTGCTCCATCGCAATCAGGCCGTCAAAAATCGTCAACATTTCGGCAAAAATCGTGCGACTTGAGTCCAGTCCAGAATCCTGGGCGAGATAGCCGATCGACACGTTCTTGCTGATGGTGACTTGACCATGATCCGGTGGGTTGAGGCCCGCGAGGATCTCGAGCAGCGTCGTTTTGCCGATCCCGTTGGGTCCAACGAGCCCGACTCGAGCGCCGGTTTGCACTTCGAGGTTGATCCCCGTGAACAAGTCATTACCGGAGAAGGTCCGGCTGACTTGTTGTGCCTGCATAATAATCACGCGTATCGCTTCCTTTGGTTAGATTCGTAATAATAATATAACACATTTGGCATTGCTGTTTCTTTTGGGCTTATGTGAATTTTTTTGTACAAGGGTAACCGATTTACTTGCGTTTGCGTGCCAAAGCGGTTACTATCATTTTAGAAGCTTGACAGAGGATTCACAATTGAAAGCGCAACAGTGAACAAATTGACCAGCGATTATCAGGAGGATAACATCTAATGGCAGAGACAATCATTCCCAAAGCAACAGCAAAGCGGCTACCTTTATATTACCGGTATTTAACGTTTTTGGCGAATTCCGGGACCACAAAAATCAGCTCAACGGAGTTATCAGAAGCCGTCAAGGTCGATTCCGCAACGATCCGCCGCGATTTCTCGTATTTCGGCGCCTTAGGCAAGCGCGGCTATGGCTATGACGTCACCGCTTTGATCAAGTTCTTCAAGAAGATCTTAAATCAAGACCGTTTGACTAATGTGGCTTTAGTCGGGGTCGGCAACTTGGGCCATGCCTTATTGAACTACAACTTCCGTCAAGCCAACAACATCCGCATCAGTGCCGGCTTCGATTTGAATCCGGAAATTGCCGGTACCATTCAAAGCGGTGTGCCGATTTATCCGATGACTGAATTGATCACGCAGCTCAAGGAACAACAAATCGAGATCGTGATCTTAACGGTGCCAACTGACGCTGCCCAAGACATTACCGATGATTTGGTCAAAGCCGGCATCAAAGGAATCATGAATTTCACCCCGCTGCGCATTTCTGTGCCAAGTTACGTCCGCGTACAAAACGTCGACTTAGCTACCGAGTTGCAGACTTTGATCTACTTCCTGGAACATTATGGCGCCAACTTATCTGAACCTGATACCCAAGAATAAATCAGCGTTTGACCCGCTTGTCTAGCCGCTTTCAGCTAGCCAAGCGGTTTTTTATTTGCAGCAATCAAGGAGATCAATTTAGTAATGGTGTAGGATTGAGCAAATTGTTTAAGCCGCGCAACAGGGCATCATCATTGTGGAAAAATCAGCGAATGTTAACGTTGCCATATGCGAATCTTCGTGAAAGTGCAGTGTCTGCTGCAAGATCAAGCCAGATCCCACAACTTGAGTGATACAGTTTAAAGCGGCTATTACATTTAGCCGAGTGACATCATCACAAACGATTGCCGCGAATTTCCTCAATCGGCAGCGGTATGACGACAAACATCCCTGGTTCACACGGTTGGTGAGCCAGGGATATTTGTTGTTATTGTTAAAGATCCGGATTGTAGATCGTATAGGTTTGCGTCACTCCGCTGGTCCAGGAGAAACCAGCGTTGGCGTTGTTTTCTTTGATGTTTTCGTTGTTAAGCGTCGTTGGCTGCAGGCCCAGCGCTTGGCGCAGCTTGTCAGAGGTTTGCTGCAAGGTGTCGTTAGAAGGAATCTGATAGCTCAAATAGCTGCCGTAGGTGTTGGAGTATACATTGGCACTGGCGCCTTGCAAAGTGCCGCTGGTGATCTTTCCTGCCGCGGCACGATAATTGGTAAAGATGCTGGTCATGTCGGAGAAGGTCAAGTTGGTTTTGATGTTAGAAGAAACGGTTTTAAGCAGCTTGGTGAAGTTGGTCAAACTATGAAAAGAGATCGCCTTCTTTAAAATTGCTTTGATTACTTGCTGTTGACGCTTTTGGCGGCCATAGTCGCCTTGGGGATCTTCATGGCGCATCCGCGAATAAGCCAACGCATATTCGCCGTTAAGGTGCATCTTGCCTTTGGTGAAGTGTTGGCCGCCGGTGTGTGAATCAGAGAAGGAGAATGGCACATCAACGTCAATGCCGCCCACCGCATCGACAACTTTCTCTAATGCGCCCATATTGATGGTCATGTAGTATTTGATCGGAACGTCAGTCAGCTTTTTGACGGTATTGATCGCCATGTCTGAGCCGCCAACGTTATAAGCGGCGTTGATCTTTTGCATGTTGAATGATTTGGTGCCGATCAGTTGCGCCACAGTGTCACGCGGGATCGACACCATGGTGGTGGTTTTTTGCTTGGGGTTGACCACCGCGACGATCATGGTATCGGAATTCCCCTTATCTAAGCGACCATACGCGCCGGTATCCACTCCCAGCAATAACACGGCAAAAGGCTTCTTGTTTCTGATGTCGCTTGAGACTTTTTGACTGGTTAATCCGGAATAAGTGGCATCAACAGCGTATTTGGTTTGACTGTATAGACGCAAGGCGTATGCGCCAATTGAAAACAGCGCAACAGCCACGATCAGGAAAAGCCAGCGGCGCCACGCTGGTCTTGGCGACTGGCGGTGGCGAGATTGACGCGTTTGCATGTTGGGGCCTCCTCACAATGTTGCTTCTAGTGTATCACCCCAGCTGCAGGCGCGTCACGAGTGGGCTTGAGTTTAAGCACTTGTTAAAATCTAGCACTCTGAGGCAAAGATTGCTATTTTAGGGTTGCATTCTTTAGCCAAACTCGTTATAGTAGCAGTTGTGGTTAGCACTTAGACAATATGAGTGCTAAAATTCAAATCATTGTTATGGAGGGATTGCCTTGTTAAAGCCATTAGGAGACCGTGTTATCGTGCAGGTCGTTGAAGAAGAGGAACAAACCGTTGGTGGGATCGTTCTAGCCAATAACGCCAAGGAGAAGCCTCAATCTGGTAAGGTCGTTGCTGTGGGCGATGGCGCCCGCACCCCAGAAGGCAAAGTCTTACCGCTCAGCGTCAAGGTTGGCGACGTCGTGGTTTATGACAAGTATGCAGGTTCTGAAGTGAAGAACGACGGTGAGAAGTACCTGGTCTTACACGAGAAGGATCTCATGGCCATCGTTGACTGAGCAACAAGTAACGCGATTGATCCAGCGCGCACAAAGCTGCGTGCGTTAAATATATAAAATCAATTTTATGAGGTGAATGCACACATGGCAAAAGAAATTAAGTTCTCTGAAGAAGCTCGCCGTTCCATGTTGGCAGGTGTCGACAAGTTAGCAGACACAGTAAAAACCACCCTTGGCCCGAAAGGCCGCAACGTGGTGCTGGAAAAGTCTTACGGCGCCCCTGAAATCACCAACGATGGTGTCACCATCGCCAAGGGCATCGAATTAGAAGATCACTACGAGAACATGGGTGCCAAGCTGGTTGCCGAAGTCGCAACCAAGACCAACGACATCGCCGGTGATGGTACCACCACTGCGACTGTTTTGGCCCAAGCCATCATCCGTGAAGGCATGAAGAACGTCACCGCTGGTGCTAACCCGGTTGGTATCCGTCGGGGGATCGAATTAGCCACTGACGCTGCGGTCAAGGAATTGCACAACATTTCCCATATCGTTTCCGGCAAGAAGGAAATCGCCCAAGTGGCATCCGTTTCTTCCGCCAGCGAAGAAGTCGGTGAATTGATCGCCGATGCCATGGAGAAAGTCGGCAACGACGGTGTTATTACCATCGAAGAATCCAAAGGGATCAAGACTGAATCCGATGTTGTTAAAGGGATGCAATTTGATCGCGGCTACTTGTCTCAATACATGGTCACTGACAATGATAAGATGGAAGCCGATTTGGACAGCCCATACATCTTGATCACTGACAAGAAGATCTCCAACATCCAAGATGTATTGCCATTGCTGCAAGAAATCGTGCAACAAGGCAAGGCCTTATTGATCATTGCTGACGACGTTGATGGTGAAGCATTACCAACTTTGGTCCTCAACAAGATTCGCGGGACCTTCAATGTCGTTGCGGTTAAGGCACCAGGCTTTGGTGATCGCCGCAAGGAACAGCTGCAAGATATCGCCACTTTGACTGGCGGTACTGTGATCACTTCTGATCTTGGCTTAGACTTGAAGGACACCAAGTTAGAACAACTTGGGACTGCCAACAAGGTCACCATCACCAAGGATAAGACGACCATCGTTGAAGGCGCTGGCGACAAGGCTGCCATCGACGAACGGGTTGCCATCATCCGCAAGCAAATCGAAGAAACCACTTCTGACTTTGATCGTGAGAAGCTGCAAGAACGCTTGGCTAAGTTGGCCGGCGGGGTTGCTGTGATCAAGGTCGGTGCTGCAACTGAAACTGAACTTAAGGAACGCAAGTATCGGATCGAAGATGCTTTGAACGCGACACGTGCCGCGGTTGAAGAAGGTTACGTGGCCGGCGGCGGTGTCGCTTTGGTTGACGCAATGAAGGCTGTTGCGGCGCTTAAAGAAGAAGGCGACGTTCAAACTGGGATCAACATCGTGCTGCGCGCTCTTGAGGAACCAGTTCGTCAAATTGCCATCAATGCTGGGCTTGAAGGCTCTGTCATTGTTGATCGCATGAAGAAAGAAGCAGTTGGCTTCGGCTACAACGCTGCCACTGACACTTGGGAAGATATGGCCGCAGCCGGCATCATCGACCCAACTAAGGTCACCCGTTCTGCCTTGCAAAACGCTGCTTCTGTTGCCGCTTTGATGCTGACGACTGAAGCCGTGGTTGCTGACAAGCCAGATAAGAACGCACCAGCTGCACCAGCTGCACCTGCTGGCGGCATGGGCGGTATGATGTAATTTATCATCATGCGCATTTCATTAAGCCTCGCTTTCTGCGAGGCTTTTTGTGTGTCCAAAGTGAAGCAGCCCGCACTTAGCGGTGGATATATGCCGTGATGCCGCCGTCAGATTGATAGCCTGGATTAACACGATAAAGTTGCGTGTCTCCATACTGTTATGTGCCGAGCTCATAGTAGGTGCAATGCTGCGCATACTGCACATGGCAAATTGCTGGCCATATTGCGACGGGCAGTTAAACCAAGACCCCAAGCTGTGGTTAAGCTGTGACACTTTGCTTGCTTAAACTGGTATCGGGGGTGTATATTGTGCGCATGAGTAGGTGCTTGGTTTATCCAAGCCGCGATCGGGGGAATCGATATGTTTAAACGCCAGAAACCTGACATTCAAGTCTTAGCCGCGTTGACCGCAGCAATCAACGCCACCAATGGCTTGCCGAAGCTGCAAAGTCAGTTGAAGGCTTTTGCCGCAGATTATCAACAAGGCCGGACCAATGCGATTGCGGTTGGCGTTTTCTCCCGCCGAATCTCGCATGTGATTTACATGCATGACTATCAAGTGCCAGATGCCGTGTTAGCGCTGTTATCGCTGCTGAATCAGCGGATGCGCCAAGCTGATCCGGGCTTGTCGTGACGCGGCGTAAGCGGTTTGGTATAATGAAGTTAAAGGAGTGATCGCATGAAATTGATTGAAAATCCTATCCGTCTAAACGCCAGCCTCCATAAGATGCTGCCGTACACGATGCGCTATTTATATGGCAAGCACAGCGGCAACGTCAAGGCGTTTCGCCTGTACACATTGGGTTCCGTTCATGTGCACTACGTTGAAGGGTTCACCAAAACTGACGTGATCTTGACTCATGACCATCGCCAGATCAAGCAAGAAGAAATCGACTTCATCGTTGATAAATTATTTGATGCAAAGGTTCAAGACCAATTGAAAATCGATGATGAAGCAAAGTCGCGAGTGGAAGCAGGCGCCAAGCGCAAGCTGCCATTCAAAGATATCGTGATCATCGAATTGGCCACCGCGTAACTTTGCAAAATCCCGCCAGCACGGCATGCTTAAGCCGTGGGCAGGATTTTTCTTGTTTATTGATAGCTTTTCAGAAAGTGATGCGCTAGAATAGCTTCTGTTTGATTTTTTGAAAATGGAGAATAGAAATGGCTCATTTGAAACGCTTCTTAGTGGGGAAGCCCCTGAAGTCTAACGAAGAAGGCGGGCAAAAGCTCGGCAAACTCAAGGCTTTGGCAATGCTTTCTAGCGACGCGCTGTCTTCGGTCGCATATGGTACCGAGCAGATCGTCTTGGTGTTGACCACCTTGTCTGCCGCGGCGATTTGGTATTCTTTGCCAATCGCGGCATTCGTTTTGATTTTGCTGTTGGCTTTGACGATGTCTTATCGCCAGATCATCTACGCTTACCCGTCTGGTGGCGGCGCGTATGTGGTGGCCAGCGAGAATCTTGGACAAAATGCCGGCTTAGCCGCTGGGGGCAGCTTGTTGATCGACTACATGCTGACTGTGGCGGTGTCAACTTCAGCCGGAGCCGAAGCGATCACTTCGGCGATCCCTGCGTTATACGGCCATCAAGTGGCGATTTCGATCGTCATCATCGTGGTGTTGGCGCTGATGAACTTGCGGGGGATGAGCGAGTCGGCTAACTTCTTGATGATCCCGGTGTATTTGTTCGTGGTATCGATCGCAGCCATGATCATTTGGGGGCTGTATCAAATTCTCACTGGCGCCATTCCGTTTACCGCCACTGCAGCAGTGGGTGGGGTCGTACCAGGTATTTCGGCGGCTTTGATCTTCCGGGCGTTTTCCAGCGGGTCAAGTTCGCTGACTGGGGTCGAAGCGATTTCTAATGCGGTGCCGTTCTTCAAGAAGCCGCGCGAGCATAACGCGGCTTCGACTTTGGCGATTATGGCGACAATCTTAGGCTTCTTCTTTGCCGGAATCACCTTCTTGAACTACTGGTATGGGATTGTGCCTGAAGCCAAAGTCACGGTGCTGTCGCAAGTGGCAGCGCACACTTTCGGTCAAGGCGGCGTGATGTATTACGTCATTCAATTTGCCACTGCGCTGATCTTAGCCGTGGCGGCTAACACCGGGTTCTCAGCGTTTCCAGTGTTGGCGTATAATTTGGCCAAAGACAAGTATCTGCCGCATATGTATATGGACCGTGGCGACCGGTTGGGGTATTCCAATGGGATCTTGACCTTGGCAGTTGGGTCTGGGCTGTTGATCGCGATGTTTCATGGGTCAACGGAACGCTTGATCCCGCTGTATGCCGTCGGGGTGTTCATTCCGTTCACCTTGTCGCAATCGGGGATGATCCGGCATTGGTGGAAACGCCACACCACAGAGAAAGGTTGGCTGGGCAAGTCTTTTGCCAATTTTGCAGGGGCGTTGATTTCCTTTGCTATCTTGGTGATTTTGTTTGTTTATCGCCTGCCGGATATCTGGCCGTTTTTCATCATCATGCCGTTATTGGTCTTTGTGTTCTACAAGATCCATGCGCATTATCAAGTCGTTGCGGCGCAACTGCGCTTGCCAGAAGAAGTGCTCAAGCATGAGTATTCAGGTTCAACGGTGATCGTCTTAGTGGGCAATGTGACGCGGGTGACGCGCGGTGCGTTGAATTATGCGCAAACGATCGGCGATTATGTCATCGCCATGCATGTGTCCATGGACGAAAATCCAAACAAAGAACACGAAACCCAAGACGAGTTCAAACGCGACTTCCCGGATGTGCGCTTTGTCGATGTCCATTCGAGTTACCGCTCGATCACTGGCCCGACGATCCGCTTCGTGGATATCATCGCCAAGAATGCCGCCAAGCGCAATTTCACAACCACGGTATTGATCCCGCAATTCGTGCCGCGCAAGCCTTGGCAAAACATTCTGCACAACCAAACCAATGTGCGTTTGCGCACTGCGTTTGCCTCGCGTGAGAATGTCATCATCGCCACTTACAGCTACCACTTGAAGCGATAGTTCACAAGCTGCCTCAAACACCCCTACCCACGATTTTGGACTTTGAATCGCGGTGCAGGGGTGTTTGTTTGGCTTGGCAGCTGACTGGTGGATAGGAGGCGGCGCGATGCAGGGGCTTGGGAATAATGCTACAATAATGCAAGATATATTATTCGAGGATAGGTGAGAAGATGCCGCAAAAGACGCAAGATACGCCCATGATGCAGCAATACCAGGCCATCAAGGACCAATACCCTGATGCCTTTTTGTTCTATCGCATCGGGGATTTCTATGAATTGTTCAATGACGACGCGATCAAAGGCGCGCAGCTGCTGGAGCTGACGCTAACGGCGCGCAATAAATCGGCAGATGATCCGATCCCAATGTGTGGCGTGCCGCATCACGCCGCGCAAAGCTATATTGATATCTTGGTTGATCAAGGCTATAAAGTGGCCATTTGTGAGCAAATGGAAGATCCCAAGAAAGCCGTGGGGATGGTCAAGCGCGAAGTGATCCAGCTGGTCACGCCAGGTACCACCATGGACGTGCATCCAGGCGATGCCAAGGCCAATAACTACTTGACGGCGGTGCTGCCACAAGGCGACGCATATGGCTTTGCTTACACCGATTTGTCTACTGGTGAGCTGAAAACCACCACACTGGCCCATCGCTTTGCTGTACAAAATGAATTGGCTGCCTTAAGCACCAAAGAAGTCGTGGTGCCGCCAGAGCTTAGTGAAGCCGACGCCAAGTGGTTGAGTGCCGGGCGGCTGTTATCCAAACAAGTGCCTACCCAAGCCAGCGCTGAAGCCAGCTATGTCAGCCAAGACTTAAGCGATCCTTTGCAGCAGCAAGTGGTCGTCATGTTGATGCAGTACCTTTTGGCTACGCAAAAGCGCAGCTTGGCCCATATCCAAAAGGCGGTGGCGTATCAGCCATCGGAATTCTTGGAAATGGATCCTGATGCGCGCGCCAACTTGGATATTTTGAAGAACTCTCGCACCGGCCGCAAAGCCGATACTTTGTTGGCAGTGCTTGATCAAACCAAAACAGCCATGGGCGGGCGCTTGCTTAAACAGTGGCTGGATCGGCCGCTGCTTGATCTGTCAGCCATTACTGCGCGCCAAGACCAAGTGCAGAATCTCTTGGCGCGGTTCTTCGAACGCAGCGAGCTGCAAGAACGGTTGGTTAAAGTCTATGATTTAGAGCGTTTGGCTGGGCGCGTGGCATATGGCAATGTGAATGCGCGCGACTTGATCCAGCTGCAAACGTCGTTAGATCAGATCCCGGCAATTCAAGACATTCTAGGCAAGTTGGATGATGGGGCGTTTGCCAAATTGCGCAAGGCGTTAGATCCGGTGCAAGACGTGGCGAACTTGATCCGCCGTGCCATCGAACCGGAAGCGCCGATTTCCATTACCGAAGGCGGTTTGATCTTACAAGGCTACAACCAACAGCTCGATGATTATCGCGATGCCATGGCCAACGCCACCCAATGGATCGCCGATTTGGAAGCCAAGGAACGCGAGGCCACCGGTATCCATAATTTGCGGATTCGCTTTAACAAAGTGGCCGGCTACTATATTGAAGTGACCAAGGGTAATTTGGACAAGGTGCCAGAAGGCCGTTATGAGCGCAAGCAGACCTTGACCAATGCCGAACGTTTCTCGACGCCAGAGCTGAAGGCTAAAGAAGCGTTGATTCTCACCGCCCAAGAATCTGCAACAGGCTTGGAGTACGATTTGTTCCAAGATATTCGTGAACAAGTCAAGGCCCAAATCACTCGCTTGCAGCACTTGGCTGCTCAAGTGGCAACACTTGATATTTTGCAAAGCTTTGCGGTAGTCAGCGAGAATAATCACTATGTACGCCCGGTGATGCACGCCAACAGCCATAACGTGGCCATTCATGGGGGCAGACATCCGGTGGTGGAGCATGTATTAGGCCAACAAGCTTACATTCCAAACGATGTCGTGATGGATGAAGCTCGTGATATCTTACTGATCACCGGGCCTAACATGTCTGGGAAGTCGACTTACATGCGGCAATTGGCCTTGATTGTGATCATGGCTCAAGCCGGCTGTTTTGTGCCGGCTGACACTGCCGATTTGCCGGTGTTTGACCAGATCTTCACCCGTATCGGCGCCGCAGACAACCTGGCGCAAGGCCAATCGACGTTCATGGTCGAAATGATGGAAGCCAACGCCGCCTTAAGCCATGCCACAGCCAGTTCCTTGATCTTGTTTGACGAAATCGGCCGCGGTACCGCGACTTATGACGGCATGGCATTGGCCCAGGCAATCATTGAATATTTGCATGATCATGTGCACGCCAAGACGCTTTTTTCTACTCATTATCATGAATTGACCAGTTTGGCAGATTCATTGGATAAATTGCAGAACGTTCACGTTGGCGCAGTTGAAGAAAAAGGCACCTTGGTGTTCTTGCACAAAATGCTGCCAGGCCCGGCAGACAAGTCCTACGGGATCCATGTGGCCAAGCTGGCGGGCTTGCCGCAAAGCTTGCTGAATCGCGCTGATACGATCTTGGCGTCACTGGAAGACAGCGGTGTCAAGCAAGTGCCGGCACCTGCGGCTAAAGTTGCCGAGCCTGAAGCACAGTTGAGCTTGTTTGAACCAGAAACGGTACCAGCCCCGAAGACATCCCCAGTGTTGCGCAAACTTGAGCGTTTTGACTTGATGAATGCCACGCCGATGGATGCGATGAATTTATTATATGACCTGCAGAAGCAATTAAAGAAGAAGTGAGATTATGCCGAAGATCCATCAACTATCGCAGACGTTAAGCAACCAGATTTCCGCCGGGGAAGTGGTAGAACGTCCCGCCAGTGTAGTCAAAGAGCTGGTTGAAAACAGCATCGATGCCACTGCCACCCAAATTGATATCAATGTCCAAGCCGCCGGGGTGCAGCGCATCCAAGTGATCGACAACGGCATCGGCATTGATCAAGAAGATGTCCCCACGGCGTTTCTGCGCCACGCCACCAGCAAGATCTTGACGGTGCGCGATTTATTTAATGTGCATAGCTTGGGCTTTCGCGGCGAAGCGCTGGCGTCGATTGCCGCAGTGGCTGATGTCACGCTGGAAACTGCCACCGATGCTGGTTTAGGCACCCGCGCGCACATCAAAGGCGGCGTGATGCAATCGGTTGCCACGATCGGTACGCGGCGCGGGACCACCATCACCGTTGATGATTTATTCTTCAACACGCCGGCACGCTTGAAGTATGTGAAATCCCAAGCCACCGAACTCGGCAAGATCGTTGATATTGTCAACCGCTTGGCCTTGGCCCATCCAGAAATCGCCTTCACCTTGCGGCATGATGACAAGATGGTGTTAAAGACGGCTGGCCATGGCGACTTGCAGCAGACCTTGGCGGGGATCTATGGGGTAGCAACAGCCAAAAGCATGCTGGATCTCAGCGGCGAAGACGCGGATTTTCGCGTCAGCGGCTTCTTCAGCCTGCCTGACACCACCAGAGCGTCGCGCAATTATATGAGTTTGATGATCAATGGCCGCTACATCAAGAACTATCAACTGACCAAGGCAATCATCGCTGGGTACGGCTCAAAGCTGATGGTGGGGCGCTATCCCATTGCGGTGATCGATATCGCCATGGATCCGCTGTTGGTTGATGTCAACGTTCACCCCACCAAACAAGAAGTGCGCTTAAGCAAAGAAAGCCAACTGGCGCAATTGCTAAGCGACAGCATTCGCGAACGCTTGGCTAGCGAGAACTTGATCCCAGAAGCGCTGCACAACTTGCGCCAGCGCCAGCCCGTCGATATGCAACAGCTCGCTGAAACCCTCAATGTCGCCAGCCACCCGGCGCAAGTACAAGAACCTGCGCCGCAAGCGCCAGCCGCACCTGTACAACCGCAAGCGCCAGCGGCAGATTACGGCAAGTCGCTGGCGGAATTGGCTGGCACTCCGATTTTTGATGATCCTAAGCATTTGATGGCGTGGGATGCCAAATACGGGCCGACAGCGCAAGCCGCTGCGCCAGCAGAAGCGCCAGTGGATCTTTCACGGCCAGAGCCTGCTGCACGCTTTCCGGAGTTAACGTATTTGGGCCAATTGCATGGCACGTATTTGTTGGCGGAAGATCCAGATGGCTTTTATTTGCTGGATCAACACGCCGCCCAAGAGCGCGTCAATTACGAGTATTATCGCCAAAAGATCGGCGAAGTTTCAGCGGCGCAACAGCGCTTGTTGGTGCCGATCGTGTTGGATTATCCGGCTAGCGACGCGTTGGTGATCCAAGCGCATCAAGCGGTCTTACAAAGCGTGGGGCTGCATTTGGAAGAATTTGGGCAAAACACTTACATCGTCCATCAGCACCCGACTTGGTTCAAAGCCGGCCAAGAAGAAGACACTTTGCGCGAAATGATCGATTGGGTGTTGCGCGACGGGCACATCACAGTGGCGCAGTTCCGCGAGAAAACGGCGATCATGATGTCTTGCAAGCGTGCGATCAAAGCCAACCATCATCTCGATGACCAACAAGCCCAAGCGCTGCTGCAACATTTAGCGGCATGTGAGAATCCCTTTAACTGTCCTCACGGTCGGCCGGTGCTGGTGCATTTTAGCAACACCGATTTGGAGAAAATGTTCAAGCGGATCCAAGACAGTCACACCACGGAGGATTTCTAGATGCTTGTCTTAGCCAGCCAGTCTCCGCGCCGCCAAGAATTACTGGCGCGCATCACCAAAGATTTCACCACTCACAAAGCCGATATCGACGAGCGGGCCTTGCCGCTGCTTGCCCCAGCCGATTATGTGCAAAGCTTAGCGCAGGCCAAAGCGCAAGCCGTGGCGCAAGTTTACCCTGATGCTACGGTGATCGCCGCAGACACAATGGTCGCTTATGAAGGGCGGCTGTTAGGCAAGCCTGCTGATCGTTTAGCGGCCCAAGCCATGTTGACCCAATTAAGCGGGCAGGTACATCATGTTCACACCGGCGTGGTGGTGCATTGGGCAGACGGCTTTGAACAACAAACCACCGTGACGACAGCGGTTGAATTCTGGCCGCTGGGCGACGGCTTGATTCAGCGGTATTTAGATCAAGGCGAATATACTGATAAAGCCGGCGCTTACGGGATCCAAGGCCAAGGCGCACTGTTGATCAAAGGTATTGTCGGCGACTATTACAATGTGATGGGCTTACCAATCAGCACGCTTTATCGCATGCTGCGACGTCACTAAGCAGATTAAAAGACCTGTAAAAACCCCCAACCGTGTTTCACAGGTCTTTGGTGTGATTTTAGAAAAAATGCGTTAGCCAAGTGGCGCCGGTGATCAAGGCGTAGGAGTACACCGCAATGGTGACAGGCTTGCCGAAGATGATGATCAACAAGAAACGCTTGAACGACATTTTGGTCAAACCAGCCATTAAACACAACACATCATCTGGCGCCACTGGCGCGATGATGGCTAAAGCAAAGAACCAGTCGAACTTGGTTTGATTCTTGGTGCAGGCCAAATATTTGCGGCAGGTGCGCGTTGGCACCACATGTTCAATGAACGCCAGGCCATAATGCCGTGCCAGCCAGAAGTTTAGGATCGAGCCGATCACAATACCGATGTAATTATAGGCAAAACCGGCCCATGGCCCGAACAACAACACGCCGGCTGCGGTGGACAAGCCGCCAGGAATGACTGGGATCACCACTTGGATGATTTGAATGGCGATGAAGATCAGCGGGCCCAGCATTCCGCTAGCGGCGAGGTACTGCTGCAGCGTTGCCAAGTCGTGAAAGACCCCGAGGTGCCACCAATAGATGCACAAGGCCACGCAGCCGCCTAATACGGCTACGGTGGTCCAGTTGATCAACTTGTGCGAGGTCCGCGCCTCCATGTCATCACCACCTTGATCGGAATAACTTAAGTTTAGTCGCCAAGTCATGGCCAGTCATGCGCCGCAAGTCTGATTTTGGCAGTTATGAGGTGACAGTTTTGTCACCTGAGGCGATGCGGTGGTGTGAACTTCACCTGCTGTTATGGTAAAATGGTGCGAACACGTGTTTTTAGAAAGGAATCCCATGTACGAATTTATGCAAGGGCGAGTGAGTACCATCACCCCCAGCTACATCGTGATCAACGTTAATGGCATTGGCTATCGGCTGTTGGTGGCCAATCCATACCAATATGAAGAAGGCAGCGACTTAACGGTTTATGTGCAGCTGATCATTCGCGACAATGACCAGGCCTTGTACGGTTTTGCCACGGCTCAAGACAAGCAGACGTTCAATCAGTTGCTGACTGTCACCGGCATTGGGCCCAAGTCTGCTTTGGCGATCTTGGCCAACGCCAACACTGACGGCTTGGCCAACGCCATCGCCCAAGATGATGTCCATTTCTTGACCAAGTTTCCTGGCATCGGCAAGAAAACTGCCCAACAGATCATCTTGGATCTCAAAGGCAAGATCGACACTGTCGGGCCGCTGTTTCAAGAAGCAATGCCAGCAACTGCTGATGACCCGCAACTGGCTGATGCTGTGGCGGCGTTAGTGGCGCTGGGGTATCCGCAAAAAGTCGTCGACAAGTTGATACCCAAGCTGCAAGCCAGTGCCAATAAAACCACTGACGCGTATATGCGCTTGGGGTTGACGCTGCTTGCCAAGTAGTTTGGTTGAAATCACGCAAGAAGGAGGGCCGCAGATGGCAGAAGAACGTATCGTGGATAGCGGAGCTGATCCGCAAGAAGATCCCATCGAACGCAGCTTGCGCCCACAGCGCTTGGCCAGCTATATCGGCCAAAGTCAGGTGAAGAATCAATTGGCAGTGGCGATCAAAGCCTCACTGATTCGCGAAGAAGCGATGGATCATGTGCTGTTATACGGTCCGCCTGGTTTAGGCAAAACCACCTTGGCTTTAGTGATTGCCAATGAATTGCATGTCAACATTCGCACCACCAGCGGCCCGGCGATTGAAAAGCCTGGCGACTTGGTGGCATTATTAAACGAGCTGCAGCCAGGGGATGTCTTGTTTATCGACGAGATCCACCGGCTGCCGAAAATTGTTGAAGAAATGCTGTACTCAGCGATGGAAGACTTCTATATTGATATCGTGGTAGGTCAAGGGCCAACTGCGCATCCCGTGCATTTTCCTTTGCCGCCATTTACCTTGATCGGAGCCACAACGCGCGCAGGGATGCTGTCTGCGCCGTTGCGGGATCGCTTTGGCATCAGCTTGCATATGGCGTATTATACTAAAGCAGAGCTTTCTGAGATCGTGTTGCGTTCGGCGGCGATCTTCAACATGCAATTGCCAGTTGAAAGCGCCCATGCCTTAGCGTCGCGTTCGCGCGGTACGCCGCGGATCGCCAATCGCTTGTTGAAGCGCATTCGCGACTTTGCGGCGGTGGCAGATGTGCAAACCATTGCCCCGGCGCTTGTCGATGATGCCTTAGATCAACTGGCGGTTGATGAACAAGGCTTAGATCCAGTTGATCGCAAGCTATTGATGATGATGATCCGCAACTATGATGGCGGACCGGTGGGTCTATCGACCATCGCCGCTAATATCGGCGAAGAAACAGCCACCATCGAAGAAATGTATGAACCTTACTTGCTTCAAATCGGTTACCTCAAGCGCACGCCGCGTGGGCGGATGGTGACTGAAGCCGGCTTTAACCACATGCACATGCCTTATCAAATAAAGAAATGATTGGAAGGATAAACATTGCTAACCACTGAAGATTTTGACTATGACCTGCCTCATGAATTGATCGCCCAAACCCCGCTGAAAGAACGCGACGCCAGCCGGATGCTTGTGCTCAACGCCGAAACTGGGGCCATGGAAGACAAGCACTTCTATGACATCTTGGACTATATCCAACCAGGCGATGCGATCGTGATGAACGATACGCGCGTGATGCCGGCGCGGTTGTATGGCGTCAAGCCTGATACTGGCGCCCATATGGAAGTCTTGCTGTTGCACAACACGGAAGGCGACAAGTGGGAAACTTTGATGAAGCCGGCGCGCAAGGCGCCAGTAGGAGCTGAAATCGATTTTGGCGACGGGCTGCTTAAAGCCACCGTCACTGAAGAATTGGATCATGGCGGCCGGATCATTGAATTCCATTATGATGGCATCTTCATGGAGATCTTAGACAAACTCGGCGAAACCCCGCTGCCGCCTTACATCAAAGCCAAGCTTGACGATCCTGAAATGTATCAAACCGTATATGCCAAAGAAGTTGGCTCCGCTGCGGCCCCAACTGCCGGGTTGCATTGGACTGAAGAACTGTTGCAAAAGGCCCAAGATAAAGGCGCTAAGCTGGTTTATTTGACCTTGCATGTCGGCTTGGGGACTTTCCGGCCAGTGACAGTCGACAACATCGAAGATCACAAGATGCACAGCGAATTCTACCGCTTCTCTCAAGAGGCCGCAGACACGCTTAACGAGGTGCGCAAGAATGGCGGCCGCATCATCGCCACCGGGACCACTTCGATCCGCACGCTGGAAACTGTCGGCACGAAGTTTAACGGTGAGATCAAAGCTTCCAGCGGCTGGACAGATATCTTCATTAAGCCTGGCTATCAATGGCGCGTGGTGGATGCGTTCATTACCAACTTCCACTTGCCAAAGTCGACTTTGGTGATGCTGGTGGCGTCATTCACTGGGCGTGAGAATATCTTGAATGCGTATCAGCATGCGATTCAAGAACGTTACCGTTTCTTCAGCTTTGGCGATGCAATGTTTATTCATAAGTGATTCATTCAAGGAGGTCCAATGGAACCAGCAGTAAAGTACCGGCTCAAACACGTTGACAAACACACCGGTGCGCGGCTTGGCGAGTTGATTACGCCGCATGGCACGTTTCCCACGCCGATGTTCATGCCTGTGGGCACGTTAGCTTCAGTCAAGACTATGGCGCCAGAAGAACTTGATGCCATGGGCGCAGGCATCATCTTGGCCAATACCTATCACCTTTGGCTGCGGCCTGGCGAAGATATTGTTGAAGAAGCAGGCGGCTTGCACAAGTTCATGAACTGGCACAAGGGGATCTTAACGGATTCCGGCGGTTTTCAGGTGTTCTCACTGGCCGAATTGCGCGACATTCAAGAAGAAGGCGTGCATTTCAAGAACCATCTGGACGGCTCCAAAATGTTCTTATCTCCAGAAAAGGCGATCGGCATCCAGAATGCTTTAGGTCCTGACATCATGATGAGCTTTGATGAATGCCCGCCGTTTTTTGAAAGTTATGACTATGTCAAGAAATCTGTTGCTCGGACCACCCGCTGGGCCGAGCGCGGCTTAAAGGCGCATCAGAATCCGGATTGGCAAGCGCTGTTTGGCATTGTCCAAGGCGCCGGCTTCAAGGATCTGCGCCAACAAAGTGCTCGTGATTTGGTTTCATTGGATTTTCCAGGCTATTCGATTGGCGGCTTGTCGGTTGGTGAGTCCAAAGAAGAAATGAACCATGTCTTGGACTTCACCACGCCGCTGCTGCCAGAAAACAAGCCGCGGTATTTGATGGGGGTCGGCTCGCCTGATGCCTTGATCGACGGGGCGATGCGCGGCATCGACATGTTCGATTGTGTCTTGCCGACGCGCATTGCCAGAAATGGCACCACCATGACCAGCAATGGCCGTGTTGTGATCAAAAATGCCAAATATGCACGAGACTTCACGCCGCTTGACCCAAATTGTGATTGCTACACCTGCCGCAATTATACCCGGGCCTATATTCGTCATTTGATTCATACCGACGAAGCCTTCGGGATCCGGTTGACCAGTTATCACAATTTGTACTTCCTGTTACACCTGATGCAACAAGTCCGCGAAGCCATTGCCAATGATGCGTTATTGGACTTCCGCGAAGCGTTCTTTGAGCAATACGGCTACAACAAACCAGGCGCTAAGAGTTTCTAGTGCTTAAGTCTGATTGGCATACCGTGCCATAATCTGGTACAGTATTGATTAGAAAAAATAAACGAGGTGCGCATTTTGCAAAATATGTCTATGATCATCATGGTCGTCATCTTGGGGGCCTTCATGTACTTCGGGATGATGCGTCCGCAAAAGAAGCAACAACAGAAGCGGCAAGAGATGCTTAACAGCATGAAGAAGGGCCAAAAAGTCGTCACCATTGGCGGCTTGCATGGCGTCATTGATTCGATCGATAAAGCCAATGGCACGGTCGATTTGGATCTGGACGGCATTTACCTGACTTTCAATTTAACGGCGATCCGCACCGTGAACGAACCAACTGCTCCAGCTGCTGCAAAGCCAGCGGCCAAAGTTGAAGCCAAGTCCGAAGCCGACTCAGATAAAGCTGAAGCCAGCACGGATAAGCCGTACTCTGAACCGTCTTCTGACGATGATACTGAAAAGAAAGATTAATATTGCGAAGTCTCCCTGGTGGGGGACTTTTTTTTGTGTTCGAAAACAGGGTGCAGGCCCCACGCACCTGACCTTCTGTGTTCCAATCAGGATGGCCACCCCCGGGGAAGTCTTATGATCAGCGAGTATGGGCACATGGCGGCAATTGTGCATGCCTGCAAGTGCAAGCAGCAGTGATGCACGCTTGGCGGATGAGCGGGCAAAACAGACTGTGCGGTCTTGATGAAGATTGATGATCTGAAGAATTCGTGTACTAGTGAACAGGATTGAAACAGTTTTGAGTATTAAAATGAACAGTCACAGACTAGTAAAGCTCACATAATCACATCGCACACAATCGTATATTTAAATATAAAGCGCGCCAAACCGGCATTTCAAAAAAAACCGTGAAAAAGTTCACTTAACCTGTTTACAAATTCACAACCATCGGTTATAGTGTTCTTGTGAAATGGTTAACGAAAACTTTTATCCGTGGAGGAAATGCAGAATGCTTAAATCTACTGAACCAAAAGAGACCAAGCAAGTTGACGTCGACAAGATGATCGATGAACTTGTGGCCAAAGCACAAGAAGCGTTGAAGATCATGAAGGGCTTCGATCAAGCCAAAGTCGATCATATTGTCCACCGGATGGCCATCGCCGGGTTGGATCACCATATGGAACTGGCTAAGCTGGCTGTTGAAGAAACTGGCCGCGGGGTCTATGAAGATAAAGCCATTAAGAACATGTTTGCCACTGAAGAAATTTGGCACTCGATCAAAGACGACAAAACTGTCGGCGTGATCAGCGAAGACAAACAAAAGCATATCATCTCCATTGCTGAACCAATCGGCGTGATTGCCGGGGTAACGCCGGTAACCAACCCGACCTCCACGGTAATGTTTAAGTCGGAAATCTCGATCAAGACCCGTAACCCGATTATTTTCTCTTTCCACCCAGGGGCGCAGAAGTCATCTGCTCGGGCACTGGAAGTCATTCGTGACGAAGCGGTTAAAGCCGGTTTGCCAGAAGGGGCATTGCAATTCATTCCAGTGCCAAGCATCGAAGCTTGCCAAGCCTTGATGCATCATCCTGGGATTGCCACGATCTTAGCCACTGGCGGCCCTGGCATGGTCAAGTCCGCTTATTCTTCCGGCAAGCCAGCCTTAGGGGTTGGTGCTGGTAACGCGCCTGCTTACATCGAAGCCACTGCCGACATTAAGCAAGCCGTTAACGATATCATGTTGTCCAAGAGCTTCGACCATGGGATGGTTTGTGCATCTGAACAAGGCATGATCGTTGATGCGCCGATTTATGACAAGGTCAAGCAAGAATTCTTAGCCCAAGGTGCTTATTTCGTGGCCAAGAAGGATCTGCAGAAGTTCACCGAAACGGTGATCAACACCGAGAAGATGGCTGTTAACCCGCGGATCGTCGGCCAAAGTGCTTGGCAAATCGCCAATTGGGCCGGGATCGACATTCCTAAAGACACGCAACTGATCATCGCTGAATTACCAGAACCAGGCGACAAGTACCCGCTGTCTCACGAAAAGCTCAGCCCAGTGCTGGCCATGTTCAAAGCAACTGACCACGAAGATGGTTTTGCCAAGGCAGAAAAGATGCTTGATATCGGTGGGTTGGGCCATACTGCGGTCATCCATACCCAAGATCAGGATCTCGCGGTTGAATACGCCGATCGGATGCAAGCCTGCCGTATCTTGGTCAATACCCCATCCACAATGGGCGGCATCGGGGATCTGTACAACAACATGATCCCGTCGTTGACGCTGGGCTGCGGCTCATACGGTGGTAACTCAATTTCGCATAATGTGGGGACGATCGACTTGTTGAACATTAAGACATTGACTAAGCGTCGCAATAACATGCAGTGGGTCAAGCTGCCACCGAAGATCTACTTCGAACGCAACTCGGTACGCTACTTGGAGAAGATGGACGGGCTTGATCGCGTCTTGATCGTTGGCGACCGGGGCATGGAGAAGTTAGGCTATGTCCGCATCGTTGAAGATGTGTTGAAGAACCGCACCAACAATGTCGATGTGCAAACCTTCTTGGATGTTGAACCAGATCCTTCCAGCAACACGGTTTACAAAGGTACGGCAATTGCCAAAGACTTCAAGCCGGATGCCATTGTGGCCATCGGCGGCGGGTCTGTCATGGATGCGGCTAAAGGCATTTGGTTGTTCTATGATGGTGATGGCGACTTCTTCGGCGCCAAGCAGAAGTTCTTGGATATCCGCAAGCGTACGTACAAGTTCCCGAAGCCAACCAAGTCTAAGTTAGTCTGCATTCCAACGACTTCTGGTACCGGTTCTGAAGTGACCCCATTTGCGGTTATCACGGATTCTGATACCGGTATCAAGTACCCATTGGCTGATTATGCTTTGACGCCTGATGTGGCCTTAGTTGATCCGCAGTTCATCGAAACGGTTCCGCCAAAGGTCGTTGCTGATACCGGGTTGGATGTCATTTGCCACGCCACTGAAAGTTTTGTTTCGACTATGGCAAGTTCATACACTCGCGGGCTTTCACTTGAGGCCTTGAAACTGGCTTTTGACAACTTGGAAGCTTCTTATAATGGCGACTTGGAAGCCAAAGCGAAGATGCACGATGCTTCAACGATTGCCGGCATGGCGTTTGCTAACGCTTTGTTGGGGATCAACCACAGTATCGCCCACAAGCTGGGTCAGACTTACCATCTGCCTCATGGCCGTTGCATCGCGATCACTTTCCCACACGTGGTGCGCTATAACGCCAAGACCCCAACGAAACGGGCTGTATGGGCGAAGTATAACTACTTCAAGGCCGATGAAGACTATGCCCAAATCGCGCGGTACTTGGGCTTGAAGGGCAACACCACCGCAGAATTGGTTGAAGCTTTCGTGCAAGCTTACATTGACTTAGCCGGCCGCGTCGGTGTCAAGATGAGCCTGAAGGATCAAGGCATCAGCAAAGAGGAAGTCTTAGCCAATGCAGATCGCATTGCCGAACTCGCTTATGAAGACAACTGCACGGTGACTAACCCAGTCGAACCACTGATCGCTGACATGAAGCAGATCTTGTTGGATGAGTATGAAGGCACCGCTTCTAGCCCATCGGTTCGCCCGTAATTTGAGCATTTGATATTAAGGAAAGAAGCCACGTTGTGTGACTTCTTTTTTTGGTGGTTTCATGCCATAATAGATTAAGACAATTGCCACTAAAAGTAAGGATGAGTTATGACACCTAATAAAGAAGATTATCTTAAAATGATTTTTGAACTGGGCGGCGATACCCAGTTGATTTCCAATAAGCAGATCGTCGTCGGCCTGGATGTTTCCGCGGCTTCGGTCAGTGAGATGATCACAAAATTAGTCGAGCAAGAATATGTAACACACACGCCATATCAAGGCATCAAACTCACCGCTACTGGCCAAAAGCGTGCTGCTTTATTAGTGCGCAACCATCGCTTGTGGGAAGTATTTCTGGTGCAATCGTTGCACTATCCGGTGGATGGAATCCATCAAGAAGCTGAACAGCTGGAACATGCGACCACGCAAATGATGGCAGATCGCTTGTCGGATCTGTTAGGCAACCCGCAGTATTGCCCCCACGGCGGTGTGATCCCAGACGCCGATGGTCATTATTTTGATCAATCGCGGGTGCCGCTTGCTACCTTGCAAGTCGGGCAGAAGGGCCACATTGAACGGGTGGTAGATGAAATCAACGTGATCGATTATATCCATGAAATCGATTTACGTATCAACGACCATTTCACCGTCGTTGCTGTCACCCCGCAAGCCGTTACCTTGCATCTGACGCGAACAGATCAGTCAGTGAGTGTTGAAAAAGTCCGTGCCGCGCATATCTTCGTGGACCCAGCATTGGCGGATAACATTTAAACCAGAGCGGAGCAAAGCGCATTTAGCGGTGGCTATAAGGCAAGACGACAGATGGGCGGTTTTGTGCCCAGGTGGCGTCACGCTTTGCGCACAATCACGTTGGTACAGCTACACGGCAAATGATGAATACAGAAGTAGGTTTGAGGAGAAGCTTATGGCAGAAGAACAAGCAGCAGTGATCATTCTATTTGGCGGGTCTGGCGACTTGGCGCGGCGGAAATTATACCCGGCCATGTTTGGCTTGTACCAGCGTGGCTATTTGGCGAAGCGCTTTGCCGTGATTGGCACGGCACGGCGGCCATGGTCAGATGATTACTACCGCGATATCGTCGTTAACGCGGTTAAAGATGAACCAGGTGCGACAGTAGAAGCTGCAGAAGCTTTTGCCACGCATTTCTATTATCAGTCGCATGATGTGACTGACGCGGATCACTACATCACGTTAAAGGATTTGGCCGCCAAGCTCGACGACCAATACCAGGTTGGCGGCAATCGCTTGTACTACATGGCCATGGCGCCAGACTTTTTTGCAACGATCGCAGAACACTTGAAGTCTGAAGCGTTGTTGACCGACAACGGCTTCAACCGCTTGGTCATTGAGAAGCCTTTCGGCCATGATCTGGCGTCGGCACAAGCGCTGAATGATTCGATCACGGCAACGTTTGATGAAGATCAAATCTACCGTATCGATCATTATTTAGGCAAGGAAATGACTCAAGCCATCATGGCGCTGCGGTTTGCCAATCCGATGTTTGCGGCGGTGTGGAATAAAAATTATATCCAAAACATCCAAATCACCTTGGCTGAAGCTGTTGGCGTTGAAGAACGCGCCGGCTATTATGACCATTCCGGGGCTATTCGCGACATGGTGCAAAACCATGTGATGCAGCTGCTGGCGTATTTGACCATGGCCAAGCCGGCGAGTTTGACGTCTGATGCGGTGCATGCCGTTAAAGGCGACGTGTTTGACCATTTGCATCAATACACCAAAGAAGAAGCGGCGGCGAATTTTGTGCGCGGACAATATGCCAGTGCGGTGATCGACAAACTGACTGTGGCAGGATATCGCGAGGAAACTGGTGTGGCGAAGGATTCGCTAACTGACACGTTTGTGGCCGGCAAAGTGTTTGTCGACACGCCTGATTTTGCCGGGGTACCGATTTATGTGCGTACCGGCAAGCGGATGACGCGCAAGTCGACGCAGATCTCGGTGGTGTTTAAGCCAGTCGCTGATGACTTGTTTGGCCAAGCGGCGCAGCCAGACGTTTTGACCATTTATGTGGAACCGAGCGAAGGCTTCAGCTTGACACTTAACGGTAAAGTCTTAGGCCAATCCAATGACTTGATGCCTGAAGAATTGCGCTATCGCCATGACGAACGCGCCGCCAAAACGGCGCCAGAAGCCTATGAGCGGTTGATCCAAGACGCCTTGCATGGTGATCAAACCAACTTCACGCGTTGGACGGAATTGGCTAAGACTTGGCAATTTACCGACACGATTTTGGCTGCATGGCAACATGATTCAACGATGCCGACTTATCCAGCCGGTTCCATGGGGCCAAAAGAAGCCTTTGACTTATTGGCGCAAGACGGCAACGAATGGATCTGGCAGCCGACTCGCGTTCAATTGGCAGATTAAGGCAACACGCACGCTTGCGACTATCGTAACCGTGCGTGTTTTGTTGTCTGAACGGGGCTTGAAAGGAGGGGCTCAAATGGCGGAATGGTTGACGCTGCCGCAGATCAACGACACATCGCGGCGCATCTTACACATTGATATGGACGCATTCTATGCGTCCATCGAGCAGCGCGATGACCCGAGTTTGCGCAAGCGTGCGTTGGTGATTGCGTATGATCCGCGCACCACCGGCGGCAAAGGCGTGGTCACCACCGCCAATTATGTCGCACGCCAATATGGGGTGCATTCGGCCATGTCGGCGCAAGAAGCGCTGCATTTGGTGCCTAAGCACTTGTTGACCTTCAAGGCACCGGATTTCACCAAGTATCGCACGGTGTCACAGTCGATCCACGAATTGTTTCATCAAGTCACCGACTTGATCGAACCAGTGGCTTTGGATGAAGCGTATTTGGATGTCACGGCCAATCAAGAGTTTGCCACCAGCATCGACTTGGCCTTGTGGCTGCAAGCCAAGATTCGCGAAACCACGCAGCTGACCAGCTCATTTGGCCTATCGTACAACAAGTTTCTGGCCAAAGAAGCCTCTGAGTACAACAAACCCAACGGCCGCACCGTGATCTTGCCTGAACAAGCGCAATTGTTTCTGGCCCGCTTGGATATCGCGGCGTTTCGCGGGGTGGGCGCTAAGACCTTGCCGAAGCTTGAAGCGTTAGGCGTGCATACTGGCGCGGACCTATTGGCCTTTAGCCAAGCCGACCTCGTGGCGCATTTTGGCAAAATGGGCCTGGGGCTTTATCAGCATGTGCGCGGCATTGACAATCGGCCGGTACAAGTGCGCGATGCCAAGTCCATTGGCAAAGAGCGCACCTATCGGCAGATTCGCACCACAGATGCGCAAGTGGAAACCGAATTACAGGCCTTGGCACAAATGGTGGCGGAGACGCTGAAGCGCAAGCAGCGCCATGGCAAGGTGGTAGTGTTGAAAGTGCGGGATAAAGATTTCAATACCTTGACCAAAAGACGCAGCCTACCGAATTTCGTGCAAGATCAAGCAGAACTGTTTGCCATTGCTTGGCAACTGTGGGAAGCGGTGCGGCCGCAAGAACTGGCGATTCGCCTGCTGGGGATTACCGTTACCGGACTGGAGCCGCAACAATTTGAGAATCTGACCTTACCTCTGTGATTGGTACAGCGTCAGTTTGTGTTATACTGAGGTCAAACACACACAGCGCGCAGCGCACAAGGCGCAAATACTCGACGTGAGGTATATTATGGCGACGAAACACGAACAGATCCTCCAATTTATTGCAAACCTAGCCGTTGGCACCAAGATCTCGGTGCGCACGATTGCCAAGCAACAACAAGTTTCCGAAGGCACGGCGTATCGCGCCATCAAAGAAGCTGAAAACACCGGCTTGGTGTCGACTATCGAACGCGTCGGCACGATCCGGATCGAACAAAAGCCGATCAACAACATTGATTCTGTGACGTTCAAGGCACTTTTGAAGCTGATCGACGGCAAGGTGCTCGGCGGTTCTGCTGGCTTGTCCAAGCAGCTGGACAAATTTGTAATCGGTGCGATGACACCGGATGAAATGATCCGCTACATCACCCCGAATTCTTTGATGATCATCGGCAACCGTGAAGACGCCCAGAAATTGGCGTTGGAAAACGGTGCCGCGGTTTTGATCACTGGGGGCTTTATGACCAGTGATGCAGTGATTGCCAAGGCCAACACCGCCAGTTTGCCGGTAATGCAAACCAGCTACGATACATTCACCGTGGCAACCATGATCAACCGCGCATTGTCAGATCAAGCAATCAAACAAGACATTCTCACTGTAGCCGCGATTTATTCGCCGCTTAACAAAGTGCAAACCGCGCTGCCAGATGATACTGTGGCAGATTTCTTGCGCCTGCGTGCAGAGCGCAGCGACTTCTCTTTGCCAGTGGTGACGGCGACTGGCCGGTTGGTGGGGATGGTCAGCGATTCTTCCGTGCGCGGTAAGAAAACGACCACGCCGCTGGAGCGCGTGATGATCAAAGATCCATTGACCGTGAAACCTTATCTGTCGGTGACCAGCGTTGGTCATACCATGCAAGGTAACGGCTTGAAAGTCTTGCCTGTTGTTGATGATTCGTGGCAATTGCTGGGTATCGTGACGCGCCACAGTGTTTTTGCCAGCATGGCAGATCTCAATCACAACCGCGACACCGCAGCGACTTTTGCCGATCAAGTCGCCGGTCAAATGACGCTGGTGGAATCCACCAAGGTTGATGAAGCTGACTATAAGCTGCACACCACGCCCATGATGACAAACCAATTAGGCACCTTGTCTTTTGGGGTGTTGAATGAAGCGGTTAACGCCGCTGCTACCGGATTCTTGAACCGCGCTGGGCGACGCAACGTCTTGGTCGGTCATCAGTCATTGAACACGTTTCGGCCGATCCAGTTGGAAACCACGGTGAATATCCACGTGCGGCCACTGGAAATGACGCGCCATGAAGCAACTTTAGATATTGAACTACAAACTGACGGCTTGCCTGTGGCCAAGGCGATCTTAACTTGCCAGTTGTTGGAGCGGAACTGATCGATCACGGAGGAAATATGATACTAGACGACATTATGGCCAAGATCAAGGCCTATGACACCATCATCATTCATCGCCACGTCAACCCAGACCCAGACGCGCTGGGTTCACAAGGCGGCTTGGCAGAAGCGATCCGCGGAACTTTTCCCGAGAAGCGGGTATTGTTAGCCGGTGGTGAAGTAGGTAATTTAGCATGGCTGAACACGATGGATGACGTGGCAGATGCCGATTACCAAGGGGCCTTGGTGATCACGGTGGATACTGCCGACACACCACGGGTTTCAGATCAGCGCTATGCCACAGGTGATTATCTGATCAAGATCGACCATCATCCTAACGATGACGCTTATGGGGATCTGTTGTGGGTGGTACCAGAAGCGTCTTCAACTTCAGAATTAATTTATGATCTGATCCAACATGCTGCAGGCTCATTGACCATGAATGCCGCCGTTGCCCGCTTGTTGTATGCCGGGATCGTTGGTGATACTGGACGCTTCTTGTTTAATAATACCAGCGCGCATACCTTGAACGTTGCCGCAGCGTTGATCCAAGAAGATTTTGACCCAACGGCATTGAACAACCGCATGAATCAGATCACGTTTGCTCAAGCCAAGCTGCAAAGTTACGTGTTCAACCACTTGCACATCACCGAAGCCGGCGCAGCCAGCGTGATGATCCCGCTGGCCGTCACTGAAGAATTAGGCTTGACCAAAGACCAGGTGCATGCCGCTGTTGGCACACCGGGACGCTTAGGTGAAGTCATCAGCTGGGTCATTTTCGTTGAGCAAAAAGACGCCCCTTATCGCGTCAACTTGCGCTCTAAAGGGCCAGTGATCAATGAACTGGCCAAGGCCCATCATGGCGGCGGTCATCCGTTGGCCAGTGGCGCCAAAGCTGAAGATGAGGCCGAATGCCAAGCTATTGCCGCAGAACTTGCTACACTTGTCGCCGATTACACGAAATAGGAGAATTCATGACGACCTTTAAACAATATGCATTAAGCGCCAAGGTGATCGCTGGATTAGAAGCGATGCACATCACAGAACCGACCCCGATCCAAGAAGCCGTGATCCCGGCGGTATTGCGTGGTGAAAGTGTGATCGGCCAAAGCCAAACCGGCTCTGGTAAGACACATGCTTTCTTGGTGCCGATCATTGATCGCATCGATACAAGCTTGGATCAAGTCCAAGCGGTGATCACCGCGCCGAGTCGCGAATTGGCCACTCAGTTATACACGGTGGCGACGACTTTGACTGCCAACATGCCGGATGTCCGCATCCACCGCTATGTTGGCGGCACAGATAAAAACAAACAAATCGAAAAACTCAAGAACCAACAGCCGCACATCGTTATCGGCACCCCTGGGCGCATCTTGGACTTGATTCGTTCTGACGCCTTGGCCACATACACAGCCAAGACCTTCGTTGTCGATGAAGCGGATATGACCTTGGATATGGGCTTCTTGTCAGCAGTTGATGCGATCGCTTCAACTTTTCCTAAGGATTTACAGATGCTGGTGTTTTCTGCGACGATCCCGCAGAAGCTGCAGCCGTTCTTGAAGAAGTACATGGCCAACCCGACGGTGTATGAGATCAAGCCGCAAAGTGTCATCGCTGATACTGTCGACAACTGGCTGATCGCGGCTAAAGGCCGAGATAAGAATCAGTTGATCTATCAATTATTGACCATCGGCCAGCCGTTTTTGGTGCTGATTTTTGCCAATACTAAAACCAGCGTTGACCACATCCATCAATATCTGACGGATCAAGGCCTGACTGTCGCCAAAATTCATGGCGGCATCCAGCCGCGGGAACGCAACCGCGTGATGAAAGAAGTTGCCAACTTGAAGTATCAATATGTCGTTGCCACCGACTTGGCGGCGCGCGGCATTGATATCAAAGGGGTTTCGCATGTGATCAACGCCGAGATCCCAAGCGATGATGAGTTCTTCATTCACCGCGTGGGCCGGACCGGGCGCAATGGCATGCACGGTACCGCCATTACATTGTATTCGCCAGGGCAAGAAGATAAGATTGCTGAACTGGAACACATGGGGATCCACTTCACGCCTAAAGCCATCAAGAATGGCGAAATCGTTGATTCTTACGATCGCAACCGCCGGGTAACGCGCAAGGCCAAAGAAGATCCGCGGAGCTTGAAGATCCGTGGCTTGGCGGCTAAAGAAGCCAAGAAACATATGCCGGGCTACAAGAAGAAGATCAAGAAAGCCGAAGACAAAGAACGCTGGTTTAACAATCGCGTGAAGAAACGCGAACAGTTGCGGGCTGCAAGAAAAGCGAAAAAGAGCAACTAATCAAAGCGGCGCAAAGCGTTGTTAGCGGCGGCTATCCGATATGATGACACAAATGCGGGAAGCGTCGCAGCTTATGGCGCAATGCTTTGCGCAACTCGGTTAAGGCTACAGTATGTAAAATTCCGGACAGGCAATCCAATCAGGTGTCTGGGTCGTGCGTCAGCACTCAGCATACAGCGTTTTTCAGCGTACTGCGGTTGCGTCATTGTATTGGCCTTTATTGCGAGCCCATCATTATCTCGGCTTGAACTGTTGAGGAGAGTGCGATATGGCAAACACTGAATTATTGTTACCGGAATGGACGAAGCTGGCTGCTGATCGCCGCCGCTTCATTGTCGAGCAATTGGCGCGGTATTTCCTTAGCCCCTTATTGGCAGTGGATGCATTGGAGCCAGTCACGGTTGATTATTTCGGCCAGACTTTAAACACCTTTGATGCGTTGATTGGCGGAGAGTGGCTGCGCTTCGTGCCCGGGGTTTCTGCTGCAGATTTAGGCATTGATCCGGCAGATCCGCTCATTGCCCCGTTACTTGCCAAGCTGCCGGCTGGGCAGTTGAGTGCGCCGCGGACTGTGGCGATTTCACCAATGCTGGTGGCGCGGCAAAGTGTGCCGGTGCAAGAAGAAGTGATTGGCCAGATCAACTTGTTAACGCAAGTGTTCAAGGGTAATCACTTTGCCTATGTGCCGTATAAGCCGACGGTGTTGTCGCTGCTGCGGCCGCAACTGGATAGTGTTGATCCTGCCGCGCAGCCGACTTGGCCTGCGACGTTGACATCAGGCCATGTGGTGTTGCGCCAATCCTCGACGCATCATTACCAAGTCCGCTTGCGTCATGATTGGGATGCCCAAGCCTTGCAAAAGGCACTGGGCGGTTTTGGCTTCACCTTGCCAGATGAAGATCAATATGAGTACTTGCAAGGCGGCGGCTTGGCCCAGCTTTTCCCGTGGGGCAATCAATTGATTAAGCACCTGCCGCCATACCTGCCGAATCGCTTTGGTTTGACAGTGAAAACTGCCGATTATACTCCAGAGTTGATCAAAGGCGGCGTCGACAAGCGCGATGATAATCCGTTGAGCTGGTCGCCGTTTTATCAAGCACCTAAGCAAGCCGCCTTTGGTGCGCATGTTTATCGCAAGCTGGCAGTGATTAGCTTGGACTAGACCAAATGTGAATGCTTGATTGCAGGACAAAAAACGCCACAGCAGAAATTTGCTGTGGCGTTTTTGAATGCTTCAAGAAGTTGACAAGTCCTACAAATAGCGCTTGCCAGCGGCCCGATGCAACTGTAATTGCCTGAAGTTGCGGTCACTAGGCTTCGTCATGAATATGCACCAACGTGTTGGCCGCACGGTTTAATTTTTCTGGCGTGTTTACCACAGATAATCGACTGGCTTCTTGATGTATTGGTTGTAGACGTCTTGGACGATCGCCATTTGCTTGCTAGTAAAAGCCGGCAGCTCTGATGCGCGCGTGTTGCGCTGGATCTGAGTGGGGTTGCTGGCGCCGGGGATCACGGCAGAAACTGCATCGTAAGTCAGGATATATTGCAGTGCCATGCCGGCTAAATCATCAGTGCCCAGGCGGTGTTTCAATTCATTGGCTGCTTTGATGCCGGTAAGATAGTCCACGCCGGAGAAGGTTTCGCCTTTGTCGAAGTGTTCACCGTGGCGGTTGTTGCTGCGGTGATCAGCAGGGGCAAACTTCGTGTCTGCGGTGTATTTGCCAGATAACAAGCCAGAAGCTAGCGGCACCCGCGCCAAGATCCCGACGTTGGCGGCTTGGGCCGCTTTGAAGAAGTGTGCTGCTGGGCGCAAGCGGAACATGTTGAAGATGATCTCAACGGCGCTGATATCATATTGCAAGGCTTTGAGTGCTTCTTCAACGCGTTCCACAGACACGCCGTAATTGCGGATCTTGCCGGCTTGCTTAAGCTGATCCAAATGCCAGAACACCTCAGGATCATAATAAGTCATCATCGGTGGGCAATGCAACAACACCATATCCAAGGCGTCCAGTTGCATGTTCTTTAATGACTCATCAACATAGCGGTCTAAGTGTGCTGGGTCAAAATGTTCAAGGCTTAGCGGCGATTGCTTGCGGCCAATCTTGGTGGTGAAGTGAACATCTGGGTGACTGCGGACAAAATTGCCCACGGTATGCTCAGAGGCACCGCCTTGATAACCGTCTGCAGTATCAAAGAAGTTGACCCCTTGGGCATACGCTTCAGCCAAGGTGGCGTCGGCGTCTTCTTGGTCGAACGGCGCTCCCCACTTGCCGCCAAGTTGCCAGGTGCCCAGCGACACTTCACTGATCTTAAAACCGGTTTTTCCTAATGTACGATATTTCATTGACACGCTCATCCCTCCAGTTCTGCTTTCTAGTGTAGACGAGTGGGCTGGCAAAAGAAAGTCTGATCAAGTGCAGAAAACGCAGCTTTGCAATACCAGTTGCCGTTGACTTCACGCGTGTGGTTTCATATAATTGCTAGCGTTAGGATATGCCAGCGATGCGGCTGACCATACAGGAAGTGGCGCAAGATTGAGAGCGCCGCGGTCCGGGTCGACTGGTGCTCCCTGATAGACAATTGAACACGATTAATGAAGTGGTTAACGATCAACATCGTTGCAAACAAGGTGGTACCGCGCGCAAGCGTCCTTGGATTGCAGCGGTGTTTTTATTTTCCAAGGCGGTTTTTAGCAATGTGTGTGAGATGGGCTGAGCTAAGGGCGTTTTCTGCCATAAACTCGGGACAGCCGACACGCAATCGCGCTGCCTTGTGCAGCTGGACGAAGATCACTTCATCAATCGTCAGTATCCATACTTTTTTTCCTAGGAGGAAATTATGAAACAACTTAGCAGTGCCGAGATCCGGCAAATGTTTCTCGACTTCTTTAAATCCAAAGGGCACGATATTGAACCATCTGCCAGCTTGATTCCAGTGGATGATCCTACTTTATTGTGGATCAACTCTGGGGTGGCCACTTTGAAGAAATACTTTGATGGCTCTGTGGTGCCGAAGAACCCGCGGATCACTAACGCGCAGAAATCGATTCGGACCAACGATATCGAAAACGTTGGCAAGACTGCGCGTCATTTGACGTTCTTTGAAATGATGGGCAACTTCTCAGTTGGCGATTACTTCAAAGAAGAAGTGATCCCATGGGCTTGGGAGTTTCTGACTTCTGATCAGTGGCTGGGCTTGGATAAAGACAAGTTGTATGTCACCGTTTATCCCAAAGATGAAGATGCTAAGCGCATTTGGCACGAGAAGGTGGGCTTAGCCAAAAACCGTATCTTTGAAGTTGAAGACAACTTCTGGGATATCGGTGAAGGCCCTTGTGGCCCGGACTCAGAGATTTTCTTTGATCGCGGCCAAAGCTTCAATGATATTCCGGAAGACGACCCAGAAAACTATCCTGGCGGCGAGAACGAACGCTATGAAGAAATTTGGAACCTGGTGTTCTCTGAATTCAACCACTTACCAGACGGCCGCTATGTTGAACAGCCGCACAAGAACATTGATACCGGGATGGGCTTGGAACGCTTGGTATCAGTGATCCAAGGCACCCGTACCAACTTTGAAACTGACTTGTTTATGCCAATCATCAAGCAGACAGAAGCAATGTCGGCAGGCAAGAAGTACAATGCTAACGCCAAAGATGATGTTTCCTTTAAGATCATTGCCGACCACGCGCGGACAGTGACTTTTGCCATCGGCGACGGCGCCTTGCCATCTAATGAAGGGCGCGGTTATGTGTTGCGGCGCTTGATTCGCCGCGCGGTATTAAACGGCAAGAAGCTGGGCATCGATAATGACTTCTTGTATCAATTGGTTCCAGTCGTTGGCCAGATCATGCAAAGCTATTACCCTGAAGTTTTAAAGAACAAAGATTTCATCGAGAAGGTTATCCGCTCTGAAGAAGCGCGCTTCCGCGAAACCTTGGATGCCGGCGTGGCTTTGCTGAACCAAACCATTGCCGACTTGAAGCAAGCAGGGGAAACTGTGGTGCCTGGCGCTACGGCCTTCAAGTTGTTTGATACCTTCGGCTTCCCAGTGGAAATGACCCAAGAGCTGGCTGAAGATGAAGGCTTATCCGTTGATATGGATGGCTATAAAGCCAACATGGAAGCCCAACGTGCCCGCGCCCGAGCAGCGCGCGGCGATGCGCAATCCATGGGCAGCCAAGACAAGTTGCTGATGAGCATTCAAACGCCAAGTCAGTTCACTGGCTGGACGGATACCAAAGATCAAGCTGTCTTGGAAGATTTGATCGTTGATGACACCTTGGTTGATCAAGCCACTGCTGGGGTGGCCCAGCTGATTTTTGACAAGACGCCATTCTATGCTGAAATGGGTGGCCAAGTGGCTGACCATGGGGAAATCATCGACGAAGACGGCGCGGTGGTAGCCAAAGTCACAGATGTGCAACATGCCCCTAATGGCCAGAACCTGCATACCGTTGACGTCGAAGGCACCTTGAAGAAAGGCGCCACTTATACGCTGCAAGTCGCCTTAGAACGCCGCAAGAAGGTGTCGATGAACCACACCGCCACTCACTTGCTGGACACTGCCTTGCGCATGGTGCTAGGCGATCACACCCATCAAGCGGGTTCGCTGGTGGAGCCAGATTACTTGCGCTTTGACTTCACTAACTTTGGTCAAGTGACCGACGCGCAGCTGCAACAAATCGAACAAATTGTTAACACTCAGATCTGGCGTGCTTTGCCGATCACTTGGAAAGAAATGCCGCTGGAAGACGCCAAGAAAGAAGGCGCCATTGCGATGTTTGGCGACAAGTACGGCGACACCGTGCGCGTGGTGACCATCGGCGATTTCAATAAGGAATTTGACGGCGGCACTCATCCTGACAACACCAGCGCTTTAGGGTTGTTCAAGATCACCAGCGAATCAGGCATCGGTGCCGGTACCCGCCGGATCGAAGCCGTAACGTCTAAAGAAGCCTTCGAATACCTGAACCACAAAGAGGCTTTATTGAATGAAGTCGCCCAAGCCGTTAAGAGCGAACAACTTGACGCCGTGCCGGCTAAGGTCCAAAGCCTGCAACAAGAACTCAAGGCCTCACAAAAGGCGGTTGATGCTTTGCAGGCGAAATTGGCGGCGCAACAAGCCAGCGGATTGTTTGACAGTGCCCAGCCTGCCGGTAAGTTCTCATTGATTGCTGCGGAATTAAAAGTCGCAGGGATGAACGAACTGCGGCAATTGGCTGATCAATGGAAAGCTAAGCACGCTTCTGATGTGTTGGTTTTGGCCACAGCCGTTAATGGTAAGGCGAACTTGTTAGTGGCTGCCAGTGCCGATGCCATTAAACAAGGCGTCAAAGCCGGCGACATGATCAAAGCCATTGCGCCTAAGGTCCAAGGCGGCGGCGGCGGCCGACCAGACTTGGCCCAAGCCGGCGGTAAGAACCCATCCGGGATCGCCGATGCTTTGGCAGAAGCCAAAACTGTCTTAGCTGCGAAGTGATCAAAGCGCGAGATATTCTTGAAACCAAACGTTTCGGCATAGTGCACAAATCGTGTTGACGGGCCTGACAACGTCGCCTAAAAGCGCGTGGTACGATTGTTATTTCGCATGGTTTCAAGTAGAATAAGGGTGTAAATGGACAGAATAGAGGTGTTAAGAATGAGCACATTAGATCAAACCGTCCACTTTGATTTTCGCGACAACGATCCCAAGAATGTTCATGAAACATTAGAAACCGTCTATAATTCACTGGAAGAAAAAGGGTACAACCCGATCAACCAGATTGTCGGCTATCTGATCTCCGGCGATCCGGCGTATATCCCGCGGTATAACGATGCCCGTAATTTAATTCGCAAACACGAGCGTGACGAGATCATAGAAGAGCTCGTTCGTAACTATCTCGGCAAGGAGAAAGATTAATGCGTTTGATGGGTTTAGACGTCGGCTCGCGGACCGTCGGCATTGCGCTGAGTGATCCGCTGGGCTGGACGGCCCAAGGCTTGGAGATCATCCGCATCAACGAAGACAAAGGTGAGTTCGGACTGGATCGCGTGGCAGAAATCGCCAAGCAATATGATGTAACCGGCTTTGTCTGCGGCTTGCCGAAGAATATGAACAACACCCAAGGCCCGCGGGCGCAAAAAGCGCGTGAGTATGGGGCGATGCTTGAAGAACGCTTCCACTTGCCGGTGGACTTCACCGACGAGCGTTTGACAACCGTTGAAGCCAGTCGCATGCTGATCGAAGAAGCCGATGCCAGCCGCAAGAAGCAAAAGCAAGTGATCGATAAGCTGGCGGCTCAGATGATCTTACAGAACTATCTCGATGCACACGGACGCCTAACCAAAGGCTAGGAGGAAATATATGGCAGAACAAGAAAATCTCCACCCAGGTGAAGACGAACAATTGATCACCTTGATCGATGACAAGGGCAATGAAGAATTGTACCAAGTCCTGTTCACCTTCGATTCTGAAGACTACGGCAAGAGTTATGTTTTACTTTACCCACAAAGCGCCTCAGACGATGAAGAAGTTGAGATCCAAGCTTTCTCCTTCACCCCGGACGCCAACGGTGATGCCAGCCAAGGCGATTTGTATCCGATTGAAGACGACGACGAATGGGCAATGGTCGAAGAAGTCCTAAATACCTTCTTAGACGACGAAGATCAACAAGACGACTAGCCGTCAATGAGCCGCGCACTGTTGCGCGGCTTTTTTAATGGCGTCATTCATGGTAAAATGATTCCAGTGCGCACGCATTTGTGCGAGTAGGGGGTATGGTCATGGCCACACAGAAGCGGCGGTTTAAAGCCGAGATCGCAGGCAAAACATACACGATCATCGGTCCAGGGACGCCGGAGCATTTCAAAGCGACAACGGCGTTACTCAATCAGCAACTCGAACAGATCAAAGCCCTTGCGCCGGAGTTGAGCTTGCAAGACGCCGCTGTGCTATTGGCCTTCAACGCTGTATCAGATCGGGTCAAAGAAGCTGCTAGTGAAGCAAATCAAGCGCAAGAGGACAAGTAATGTTATCGTTGATCGTCATCGCCGTATTGGCGTATTTTTTCTATTCTGGTGCGCGACGGGGGATGTGGCTGCAGCTGGTGCATGTCATCGGCTACCTGTTGAGTCTCTTGTTGGCCAAAGCCTGTTATCTGCCGTTAGCAGGCGTGTTCACGCAATGGGTCCCATATCCTAGCGCAACAGAACAAAGCAAGTTCGTATTCTTTACCCATCAAGTGGGACTGACGCTAGATCATGGGTTTTATAACGGCGTCGCTTTTGTGTTTATGTTGATGATCGGGTGGCTGGTGACGCGCTTTGTGGCGTTGTGGTTTCACGACTTAACATACAAAACCGGCGACCGCATGTTAAGCAACGTGTCTGGCGGCGTCATGAACTTTTTGATGGGCTACTTGTTTGTTTTCATGTTGTTGTATTTGCTGGCGCTGATTCCAGTGGCGGGCATTCAAGACATGTTGGCGAACTCCGCAGTTGGTGGGGCCATTGTGCGTTATACGCCATGGTTGACGCAACTGTTCACGAACTTATGGCTTGCAGCATAGAAACGACGGCACTCACCGATCGGTGGGGCCGTCGTTTTGTAATATGGAGGAATTATGAATACTAAAATCTTGACAACATTGGAATATGGCAAGATCCGCGCCGTTTTGCAAGGGTTGGTCAATACCGCTGCTGGTAGTGAATTGGTGGCCAAACTGGCGCCGTCAAGTGACGCAACACAAGTTCAACAAGCGCTGGATGAAACTGCAGATGGCGCGTCGATCTTACGCTTAGCCGGTGGGATTCCGGTGCCGCAACTGGAAAACAGCCATCCGGCGTTGCGCCGCGTGGATATTGGTGCGGTGTTAAACGGTCGTGAACTTGCTGGGTTAGGCCGCGTGTTGAAAACCGTCAGCGCCGTTGATAAATTCTTAAACGACTTACAAGACCGCTTGGAATTGCGGCGCGTGTATGACTTGCAACAACAACTCACCAGTTTGCCGGCTTTGGAGCGGCGCTTGACGATCGCCATAGATGAAGACGGCAGCGTTACCGATGAAGCCAGCCCGGAATTGCACGGCATTCGCCAGGCGATCCGCCGCTTAGAAGGAGAAATCCGTGGGCGCATGGAGAATTACACCCATGGCAGTTCGGCAAAATACTTGTCTGATCCGATCATCACTATTCGCGACGACCGGTATGTGATCCCGGTCAAAGCCGAATATCGCGGTCAATTTGGCGGCGTGGTGCATGACCAATCTGCCAGTGGTCAAACGCTGTTCATTGAACCGCAAGCCATTGTCGATATGAACAACCGCTTGCGTGAAGCCCAATTGCAAGAACAAGCTGAAATTGAGCGGATCTTGGCTGAGCTGTCTGAAGCTGTTGCCCCTTATACCAAGGAGTTAGCGGCCAATGAGCAGGTGCTGGGGCATTTTGACTTCATCAATGCCAAGGCCAAATATGCCAAGCAGATCCATGCGACAGAACCGTTGGTGTCAGCCGAGAATCATGTCGACTTGATCCAAGCGCGGCATCCGCTGATCGATCGCCACAAAGTCGTGGCCAACACCATCACGTTAGGCGCTGACTATCAAGCCATCGTTGTCACCGGCCCCAACACTGGTGGCAAAACGATCACGCTGAAGACCTTAGGCTTGTTGCAGCTGATGGGCCAATCTGGTTTGTTTATCCCGGCAGAAGCCGAATCAACGATCGGGGTGTACTCTAACGTCTTTGCGGACATTGGGGATGAACAGTCGATCGAACAAAGTTTGTCGACGTTCTCGTCGCATATGAAAACCATTGTCGGGATCTTGGATCAAATGGATCCGCGCGCGTTGGTGTTGTTTGATGAATTAGGCGCTGGGACTGACCCGCAAGAAGGCGCGGCGTTAGCGATCGCGATTTTGGATGCCGTTGGTGCAGCCGGGGCCAGCGTGGTAGCGACCACGCATTATCCGGAATTGAAGTTGTACGGCTACAATACCCCAGGGACCATCAACGCCTCAATGGAGTTTGATTCGGCGACGCTGCAGCCCACGTATCGGTTGTTGATCGGGGTGCCTGGGCGCTCGAATGCCTTTGATATTTCGCAGCGCTTGGGGCTTGATCCGGCGATTGTGGCAGCGGCCAAAGGGTTGATTGCTGATGACTCTCATGAGCTCAACAATATGATCTCCGACTTGGAATCCCAACGCAAAGCTGCTGAAACCGAGTATTTAGAAACACGCCACCAGCTTGAAGAAGCCCAGCAGCTGCATGACCAATTAAAGTCTGCGTATGAGGAATTCTTCACTGAACGCGAGCGTCAATTGGACAAGGCCAAAGACCAAGCTAATGCCATTGTTGATAAAGCGCAAACCAAAGCTGATAAGATCATCAAGAATCTGCGCCAGATGCAAATGGAAAACAGCGGCAACGTCAAAGAAAACAAACTGATTGAAGCCTCCACTGAGCTCAAGAACTTGCATCAAGATAAAGCGCAGCCGAAGAATCGCATCTTGCGCCAAGCCAAGAACAAACAAGCCTTGCATCGCGGCGACAGCGTGCGGGTGTTGTCATATGATCAAACTGGCGAATTGCTTAAGCAAGTTGATGAGAAGCATTGGGAAGTGCAAATGGGGATCATTCGCATGAAGCTGCCAACTGCTGATTTGGAGAAGGTAAAGCCCGAAAAGGCCAGTGAGCCTAAGCGCCGCGTGACGGTAGTCAAAGGCGCCACTGGGCCAAGCACCAAATTAGACTTGCGCGGCCAGCGCTATGAAGAAGCAATGACGAATCTCGATCAATATATCGATGCGGCGTTATTAGCCGGGTATGCACAAGTGACGATCGTCCACGGCTTAGGCACCGGTGCGATAAGAAATGGGGTTACCCAATACCTCAAGCGCAATCGCCAAGTCAAGAAGTTCGGCTTCGCCCCGCAAAATGCTGGGGGTTCAGGGGCTACGATTGTCCAGTTCAAGTAATCCCGAGGGCGGAGCAAAGCGGGTTTAGCGGCGTCACGACTGATATCACGCCGCGTTGCTTTGCGCAGCTGCACAATTTAAATCTGGATATTGAACGACTTGATAAACGTGACGTCACCGATATGAGTTGGCGATAGCCCTCATGGGTAAATCGTCATTATCAGTTGTGGTCTCGGTCAAGTGTAGTCATCAATCAATAACAACACGCCCAATCAAACCATCGTGAAGTGATGGTGATGCGTCACGGGCGAACTCGGCGTGCTGGGTGATGACTGTAACGGCGCATCTTGAATCTGTGCGAAGTTCGGCGCCACAACTGCATTGTAAACAATCTATTGGCAATTGTTGACGCATCGTGGTATGATATAGTTACGAAAAGTAAGAGGAGGCAGCATAATGGTTCAAGCAGTTACCGATCAGAATTTTGAAACCGAAACTGGTACCGGCGTGACTTTGACTGATTTCTGGGCAACTTGGTGCGGTCCTTGCCGCATGCAAAGCCCTGTCGTTGAGTCTTTGGCTGATAGCCGCAGCGACGTGAAGTTTGTGAAGATGGATGTCGACGCAAACCCGAACACGCCTCAGTCTTTTGGCATCATGGCCATTCCGACCTTGTTGGTGAAGAAAGACGGCAATGTTGTGGAGAAGATCGTGGGTTATCACACCAAAGATCAACTTAACGAGATCCTCGACAAATACACCGCACAATAATCGCATCACGCAAAAAGCGCTTCTGCATCGCCATGGCTGAATAGCCGTTGGCTGCAGAAGCGCTTTTTTGAGCGCGTTACAAAGCTTGTAAAGTGATGTGAGTCTCGGTTTTGGGTTGCGGGGTCTTGGTATCAAGTACTGCGGTTAAAGTGACCACATGCTTGTGCTGATCAGTTGTGGGAGACGCTTCAACGACACAACCGAATTCTTGTTGGAGGCTTTGGGCCAAGAAGCCGGCTTCAAGTCGGAAGTCAGGCTCAGCGAAATTCGCCATGCGCGTGGCTACCGTGGTGCCGCTGAGGGTATAAACCCGCTGGTGTTTCTTGCTGGCTGAAGGCGTTAAGGTGCCAAAGCCCACGCGGGTAAACAATTCCGGCAGGTCATCTTCATTGACTGGCAGGCGCCGCGCTAAGCTGCGCCCGGCCCAATATGTGATGGCCTCTGTTTCTTTGCCGAGCAGATCCGGCAGCAATAAATCGCGCAACATCAGTTGGCCAAACAACGGCCCGGTTGCTGGTAGGTTTAAGAGTTCAGGAAAACTATTCGCCATGAGGATCCTCCTATTCTATCCCATTATACTCATGTCCTTGGTTGCATGCGACTTGAAATTTTGGCCAAAAGCGGCGACAATGAAAGTTCAGAAGAAAGGGGCAACTTATGAATACTCAGCCAATTGGCTTTATTGATTCTGGCGTTGGGGGGTTGACCGTGGTCAAAGCGGCACTGCGGCAACTGCCTAATGAAAATTTCGTTTTTCTAGGTGACCAAGCACGGTTGCCTTATGGTCCGCGGCCTGCTGAGCAAGTGCGGGCGTTCACCTGGCAAATGGTGAATTTCTTGCTGCACAAACACATCAAAATGTTGGTGGTGGCTTGTAACACCGCTACTGCTGCTGCACTTGATGATTTACGCGCTAAACTTTCCATTCCAGTGATTGGAGTGATTTTACCTGGCAGCCGCGCTGCGCTGCGCAACACCCACACCGGTCATATTGGCGTGATCGCTACGATCGGCACAGTGCGTTCAGATGCTTATGCCAAAGCCATCAAAGGCAAAGATGCGCGAGCTAAAGTCACCAGCTTGGCGGCACCGAAGTTTGTTTCTGTTGTAGAGTCTAACGAAACAAAGTCGGCAGTGGCCAAGAAAGTCGTTGCTGAAACCTTGCAGCCTTTGGTCGGCACAGATATCGACACCTTGGTGATGGGGTGCACGCATTATCCATTGTTGCGGCCTTTGATCCAGAACGTGATGGGGCCGCATGTGCGCTTGATCGACTCTGGGGCAGAAACCGTTAGCGATGTGTCGATGCTGCTTGATTATTTTGATTTAGCCAACACCGATTCGCAACCGGCCACGCGAGAATATTACACCACTGGTTCAGCGGCGATGTTTGAGACGATCGCCTCAGAATGGCTGCAAGTACCGGTGCATGCTAAGCGCGTGACCATTGATGATCAACCCCAAGATGTGGTGACGAGTTTGCCAACGACGGTGGTGGTGGCGTCTAAGAATGCCGGCAAGGTCAAAGAAATCGCGGCGATGTTTGCCAAGCTTGGCGTGGCAGTGAAGAGCCTGAGTGATTTTCCAGAAATGCCGACGGTGCAAGAAACCGGCACGACGTTTGAAGAGAATGCGCGCTTGAAGGCTGACGGCTACGCTCAGATGCTGGAACTGCCGGTGCTAGCCGATGACTCCGGCTTGCAAGTTGATGCCTTAGGCGGCCAGCCAGGGGTGTTTTCAGCGCGTTATGCCGGCAAAGGGCACAACGATGCGGCCAACAACGCCAAACTGATTGCCGAGCTTGCCGGGGTACCGCCAGAAGAACGCACGGCGCATTTTGTCAGCGTGTTGGCTTTGGCCAAACCCAACCAGCCAAAAGATGATCTGGTAGTGTCTGGGCAAATCGACGGGCGCATTGTGGGCTTGCCGCAAGGAGACAACGGCTTCGGATACGATCCGTATTTCTTCGTGCCTAAGCTCAATAAAACCTTGGCGGAGTTAACTGCCGATGAGAAGAATGCCATCAGCCACCGCGGCAACGCTTTGCGCGCACTTGAAGCGCAGTGGGATGGTTGGTTTGCCGGGGCGGCCGGCAGAAAGAAGCTGTGATGCAAATTGTTGTCGTTAGCGACACCCATGGTGATCGCACAATTCTCGAGCAGATCTTAACTTATGCACCAGAAGCTGCGGCTTATTTCTATTGCGGCGATTCAGAGCTTCCCGCAAGCGATCCGTTGTGGCAAACTTATCACGTTGTCGCTGGCAACATGGATTTTGACAGTGACTATCCGCTGACGGATACCGAGGTGTTGGCTTCAGTGACGGTGTTTATGACCCATGGCCACCGCTTCAACGTTAATTTCACGCTGGATCCGCTGATTGCCGCGGCCCAAGCGGCTAAAGCGGATATCGCGTTATTTGGCCATACCCATCAACTCGGCGTCGAGATGCATGACGGTATCTTGGTGCTTAACCCTGGCAGCATTGCCCAGCCGCGCGGTGAGTTTGCCAACTTGCATGGCACTTATGCGCTGATCGATATCACGCCGACAGCATTTACGGTGACGTACCACACCCGCGACGGGCAGACGGTGGCAAAGTTGACGCGACGGTTTTCCCGCTAATATGGCAACGGTTTTGCGTTTCGGCGCAGGACCGCTTTTTTTTACCCAAATCTTGATAAAATTGCCAAACTTGATCTGCGTCAAGTTTGTTTGATGCGCGCCGGGTTAAGCTGTACTTGTAAATCAAAGAGATGGGGTGTCAATATGAAGTTTCAATTATGGCTCCAAAAGCATACAAATCATTTAACAGCAATCGTTGCGGTGTTGATCGTGATCGGTTACGCCAGCAAATATCTGGCGCAGAACACCTTGGTGTATAACGCGGCGTTGATCATCGCGTCAATCATTGCCGTGTTGCCGATCGCCTTGCATGCGGTTCAGGCCTTGAAGGTCAAGGTGATTTCGATTGAACTGCTGGTCACTATTGCAGTGGTCGGGGCGTTTATTATCGGCGAGTACAACGAATCCGCCATTGTCACATTCTTGTTCTTGTTTGGGAACTTCTTGGAACAAAAGACGCTGTCAAAGACGCGCGAGTCGATCAAGTCCTTGACCGAAATGGCGCCGACGACTGCAGCGGTGGTGCAGCCAGACGGGACGACTGAAGACGTTGACGTTGACGACGTGGATGAAGGCGACATCGTGCTGGTCAAAACCGGCGGCTCGATTCCCGTAGACGGCGTGGTGGTTGACGGCCAAGGCTACACCAACGAATCTGCCATCACCGGCGAATCCAAGGAAATCAGCAAAGCTGCCGGCGATCAGGTGTATTCCGGCTCATTGCTAAGTAACGGTTATGTGCAGATCAAAGCCACTAAAGTCGGTGATGATACCACGTTTGCCAAGATCGTGGAACTGGTTGAAGACGCGCAAGACACGAAGTCTCACGCCGAGAAGTTCATCGATCGCTTCTCCCAATACTACACACCCGCGGTTTTAGTCATCGCGTTGTTGGTCTTCATTTTCTCCCGCGACTTTAAGTTAGCCATCACGGTGTTAGTTCTAGGCTGCCCTGGGGCATTGGTGATCGGCGCGCCAGTTTCCAACGTGGCTGGGATCGGCAACGGCGCCAAGCGCGGGATCTTGGTTAAAGGCGGCGAAGCAATGGATACGTTCTCCAAAATCGACACCTTCGTCTTTGACAAAACCGGTACGCTGACTGAAGGCAAAACCGCGGTTACCAAAGTCTTGACCTACACCCAAGACAAAGCGGCAGCCCTCACTGCGGCAGCGGCGGTTGAAGCAGTTTCTGATCATCCTTTGGGCCGAGCGATCATCGCTTATGCCGATGAACAAGGCTTTGATTACAAGCAAACAAAGCTTGAAAACAGTCAAACCATCAAGGGCCAAGGTATCAGTGCAACAGTTGATGGCCACAAGCTGTGCGCGGGCAACGCCAAGTTGTTAGCCAGCCACAAGGTTGCTTTAAGTGACCAACAACAAGCTGACCTCAGTCACTTACAAGCCAGCGGCAGCTCCGTTGTGATCATCGCCCGCGACAGTCAAGTGGCAGCTATTATCGGCGTTGCCGATGTGATCCGGACTGATTTGAAGGAGAATCTGGCTGCGTTAAAGCAAGCTGGTGCCAAGCACCTGGTGATGTTGACCGGCGACAATGCCCAAACCGCAAATTATGTGGCCCAAAAGCTGGGCATTGATGAAGTCCATGCCGATTTATTGCCGGATGAGAAGGTCAAGTTTGTTAAGGCGTTCAAAGAACAAGGGCGCAAGGTCGCTTTTGTCGGTGATGGGATCAATGACAGCCCGTCTTTGGCCACAGCTGATATCGGCATTGCGATGGGTTCCGGGACTGATGTGGCCATTGAAACTTCAGACATTGTCTTGATGCAATCGAGTTTTGAAGCGTTGGTCCACGCTTTCAAGTTAGCCAAGAAGACTGTGTTGAACACCCGGGAAAACATTGTGATCGCCATCGGGGTCGTCGCTTTCTTGCTGCTTGGTTTGATTGCCGGCTTCATCTACATGGCCAGCGGCATGTTCGTTCACGAAATCAGTATCTTAGTTGTGATCTTCAACGCAATGCGCTTGATCAACTATGGCAAGCATGATCTGCAACAAACCGCGCAAGCAGCCAAACCTGTGCAAACAAATTGATCTGCCGTTAATCGGCAAAAAAGCGGCACCGTTGCCATCGCAACGGTGCCGCTTTCAGTTGAATTTTACATGAATAAGTTCTTGTATAAGGCGATGGCCGAGATCCCGGCTAAGATTGGCGCCACGACTGGTACCCAAGCGTAACCCCAATCGGAGCTGCCTTTATGTTTTAGCGGCAAGAATTGGTGGATCAAGCGCGGCCCAAGGTCACGCGCTGGGTTCAGCGCTGGGCCGGTGGGGCCGCCGAAGCTGGCAACCAAGGTGCCGACCAGAAAGCCTAACGACATATGGGCGGTGCCTAAGTTATTGGCAAAGAAGGGGGCTTTCGTGATCCCCAAGGCACCAAAGAAAAGAATGAATGAACCAATAAATTCGTTGATGAAGCCATTGAGTTGACTCTTGGTCGCGTTGATCGTGCTGAACGTGCCGAGGATGTGCTGCGGGTTGGTGGTGAGGTCGTAGTGAGGTTTGTATGCGGCAACCACCATCAGCTGGCCAAACATTGCGCCGGCAAATTGTACTAAGAGATAAGGCAGAACTTCTGACCAAGGGAACATCCCGGATACCGCCAAACCCAGCGTGAAGGCTGGGTTGATGTGGTTTCCTGAAATTCCGCCGATGATCATGGCTGGGATCATCACGCCGGCCCCGTAACCGACGGCGATCAACATCCAGTCTGAACCATTTCCTTTAGTCCCTTTTAAATCAACATTGGCAACGGAGCCGTTGCCTAGTGCAACCATGATGGCAGTGCCAATAAATTCGGCCGCCAGTCGCACGCCAAGATCGTAAGTCATGTGTTTCCTCCAAATGAAAGTTTTCAAAAGTTAGCATACGATGACCATGGTACCAATTTATAGCTCCATAGTAAATGCCGATTAAGCCCAAGTAAAGTTTTTTGCTGATGGATGCGCTCACATCGACAAATGCGGTAGAATATAGAAGGAACAAGAAGGAGAAGTGCAATGTTAAATCCAGCAATCGACCACATGATGATAGAAAATCGCAACCACTTCATGATTCCCTCAGAGATGGTTGCCAGCGTCAACTGCGACAATGCTTTGCGCCATGCGTTCTTGGTGCTGACTAAGATGCGTTACGCGAAGATTCCTGTTCTAGACAACCAAGACCACTTCAAAGGCCTTTTGTCCTTGGCCATGATCACCGACAAAATGCTTGGCCTGGACGATTTGGATTTGGCGATTTTAGACGATATGTGCGTCAAAGACGTGATGCAAACCGACGTTGTGACGATTCAGAATCCATATGATATCGAGAATGTTTTACATCTGCTTGTTGATAATCCGTTTCTGCCAGTTGTGCAAGAAGATGGCACTTTCACTGGGATCGTCACGCGCCGCGAAGTCATGAAAGGCATCAATTACATTGGCCATAACCTTGATCGCTATTACAAGATGACGCCGATCGATGCCAATCAACCAGAAGCAGTCAGCCACCATTAAGGCCCACATGGCAAGCCAACGAGGCTGAGATATAAAGCGGTTTTAGCCAATCACACAAGCGGCTCTGCACCACGATTCGTACTTTGAATCGCGATGCAGAGCCGCTTGTGTGACTTGGCGTTGCTTTATGGAACGCGACTAGGTGACTGATGTCCTGACCACGTTGTTGTTAATTGTCATTTCTGCGGTAAGACGAGCTTGGGCGCGGCAACTGTGATGCCAGCGGCGTGCAAGGCTTTGAGGTATGCGGCAAGGAATTTGCGCTGCACCGGCAATTGCTCGCCGTTTTTGACATGCATCATCACTTGATAAGAGAAGTTGCCTGCCGCATCGCTGCTCATGCCCAATAAATCTGGGCCGTCGACGATCGCTGGGGTTTGCGGCACCAAGGTCTTGTTGACATTCTTTAACACGGCGCGCAAGGTTTCCAGATCAACATCAGGGGCAACTGGCAAGTTGATCAACACCTGCATTTGGCTGCGCGATAAGTTGGAAACAATGGCAATGTTGCGGTTGGGGATGAAGTTGACCGTACCATCGGCGGATTTAACGATAGTGGTGCGCAAGCCCACTGAGGTGACAGTACCGGAAATCGCCCCTAAGCGCACGGCGTCACCGACATCGAATTGACCTTCTAAGATAATGAAGATCCCAGTGACCACGTCAGACACGAAGCCTTGCGCCCCTAAGCCCAAGGCGATGCCAACGACACCGGCGCCAGCAATCAAAGTCCCCACAGGCACACCGAGCACCGACAAGACGGCGTAGAAATAAAAGAAGATTACGGTGTAAGAATAGATATTGGTGATCAAGGTCCGCATGGTATCCACACGGGTGCCAGACAGACGGCTGCGGTTCTTATAAGATAAGAACGCGCGGGTGATCAAGCGCTTGCCTACCGAGCGAATTACCATGAACAAGATGGTGAACAGGACGATTTCTCCGACAACGGTGATCAAGCGGTTAAACACCGCATCCCAGTCGATTTGGTCAAGATAACGCAGCAGGAGATTGGTTTGTTGTTGCAAGTTTTTGGTTTCAGCGAGAAACATAAGGGGTCCTTTCTGCAATGGAGTCATTATGACTATTCTACCAAAAGGCAACTATGATTTGAACGCCGTTATAAATGATGATATTCTTAGGGTACGACGTTGTGTATGCGTTTTTGTACGCAACGAGGCAGTACGCTGCGGATTAGGAGGTCGTTGAATGACGTTAGGAGGAATTGCCGGCTTAATTGCGGCAATCGCATTGTTGATTATCGCATTGGCACTGTTCACGATTGGCATCAAGCTTGCTGGGGTGACCAAAGAAGTCCGGCAAACAGTCGTGGCCGTTAACACCACGTTAGGCGTCGTTAACGGAGAATTAGGGAGCTTGACCCATGAAGTCGAAGCACTGCTCACGAAGTCTAACACACTATTAGAAGATGTGAATGGGAAAGTTGCCACGATCGATCCGGTGTTTGATGCGATCGGTGAACTTGGGCAAAGCGTTTCGGATCTGAATACCACCACGCGCCACTTGGCGACTAAAGTCAGTGGTGTTGCTGCCAATTCTGCAAAAGTAACAGTGGCGACGCGCGTGGGTAAAGCTGCGATGAATATGTTGAAGAAGAAAGACTAGGAGGCACATTTTATGGCTAACAAAGGGCACTTTTTCTTAGGTTTCATCTTAGGCGCAACCAGCGCCTTGGCAACTACGTACCTATTGACGCCGCAAACCAGCGATGAGCTGCGGCGCAAATTCTCTGCGAAAAAAGACGACTTAGCTGATCGTGCGGCGGATTATTATGATTATGCCAAAGACGCGACGGCTGATTGGCGTGAATCTGCCGGCGACTTGGTCGAAAATCTCAAAGAGAAGGTGCGTCCAGCATCTGCTGACTTGGCCAGCTACGATGCCGATACGCAAGCGCTCAAAGATGAATTAACCCAAGCACCGGAAGTGGCGACTGATTCTGACTTTGACGATATCGTCTTAGATGGCAAGTCGGCTTTTGCTCAAGCCAAAGACTCTGCTGATGCTGACACCGATGCGCCTGCGGAACCGACAGCAGCGGCGGCGGAAGCACCAGCCGCTGATCCTGCAGCAAGTGATGAAGCGGCTAGCGGTCCAACCACGCCAGATGCTGAATAATCGATCAAATGCCTCGCAGTTGCGAGGCGTTTTTTTGTGCAAACGGTGTGGTGCACACCTGCGTACTGTACTTGAATCAGACGAGTGTCGCGCGTGATCGACAAAACGTTGAGGTCACGCAATAGACGAACAAAGGTGTCCATTGCCGCCTGCGCCAAAGGAGAGAAATCAATTCATTGAAGCATGGGTATCAGGCAAATAAGCGATTAACCGCATTTGCGATGCAAAGCATAATAAAACGCCGCTGTTAGACAGCGGCGCAAGGCATTTATTGAATGATTTGGAATTCTTTAGGCGTGTGGGTGAATGGCTCGCAGCCGGTTTCGGTGACATGCACGCAGTCTTCGATGCGCACGCCGGCGACGCCTGGGATGTAAATGCCAGGTTCAATGGAGAAGCACATTCCAGGGACCAAGGTCATGTCATTGCCGGCCATGATCGAAGGAAATTCATGCGTTGACATACCGATGCCATGGCCTAAGCGATGGTTGAAGTATTCGCCATAACCGGCTTTATCGATCACATCGCGGGCGATTTTGTCTAAAGCTGCTGCGGTGATACCAGGCCGCACGGCAGCTTGGGCAGTGAGTTGGGCTTCTAAGCAGACGTCAAAGATCTCTTTGGCTTTAGCGGAAACTTCGCCGCCGAAGGCCACAGTACGCGTGGCGTCTGACATGTAGCCATGATTATTGGTTCCAAGATCAAACAAGATCAATTCGCCTGGCTGGATCTTGGTGGCTTCAGGTCCGCCATGCGGGTCGGCAGCATCGACGCCAGCTTGGACGATGGTGTCAAAGGACATATGCATCACGCCCATTTTCTGCATGGTGTATTCGATTTCGGCCACGACGGCTTGTTCTGAGCGGCCGGCTTGCAAGGCGGCAAACCCGGCGGCAAAAGCGGCGTCGGCTTGACGCCCTGCTTCTTGCATGAGTGCTAATTCTTGCGGCGTCTTGATCAATTGCAGTTGTTGGATCTTAAGACTGGCGTCAGCAGGAAAGGTGGCTTGTGGAAATTCATGCATGATCGCTTCGAACTTCGCCACGGCCAAGTCGAGTTTCTCAATCCCCCACTTCAAGGGGTTTGGGTTGACTTCACGAATATGTTCGGCGATCAAGGCAAAAGGATCTTCATGATCGAGATAGCCAAACACCGGATATTGCCAGCCGGCTTTGTGCACGGCTTCGATTGACAAGGCCGGGGTGAATAAGAACGGTTCGTGATCTGGGAACACCAACAAGGCGGTGACGCGTTCTTCTGGATCTTGGAAGAAGTTGGTGAAGTAATTGATGTTGGTGAAATTAGAAATGTAAGCCACATCGAGGCCTTGTTCTTGGACCCAAGTTTGTAGTTGATTAAGTTGTTGATTCATACAGATTTACTCCTTCGATGATGCAACATTTTGGCCTTTTAAGTATAGCATATCCGCGTGGTTGACGCCTTTCTGAAAAATGCTCTGAAAATTTCACTGAAAAATTCAGTAAAACGCTTGCAATCGTTGACTGCTTCTGCTAGAGTGTATTGTAAATTAACGAAGATAATTTGTACCGTTCTAGAATAAGGAGCAACAACTAATGGAAAAACAAACAATCACGATCTATGACGTTGCGCGCGAAGCCAACGTCTCTATGGCTACAGTTTCACGGGTCGTAAACGGCAACCCTAACGTTAAGCCGGCGACTCGCAAGAAGGTGCTGGAAGTCATCGATAAACTTGACTATCGACCAAACGCCGTGGCGCGTGGCTTGGCTTCTAAGAAGACGACCACGGTTGGTGTTATCATCCCAGATGTCACCAACATGTTCTTCTCCAGCCTCGCTCGCGGCATCGACGATGTGGCCACGATGTACAAGTACAACATCATCTTAGCCAACTCAGATGAGAACTCCCAAAAGGAAGTCCAAGTGCTTAACACTTTATTGGCCAAGCAAGTTGACGGCTTGATCTACATGGGCCATGATATTTCCGAAGCCATTCGCCAAGAATTCTCCCGCTCCAAGACCCCAATCGTTTTGGCCGGCTCCGTTGATCCTGACGAACAAGTCGGTTCCGTCAACATCGATTACGTTGCTGCAGTGGAAGCTGCCACCACGCAATTGATCGAAAACGGCAACAAGCAAGTGGCCTTAGTTACTGGGCCCTTGAGCCAGCCAATCAACGGCCAATACCGCCTGAAAGGCTACAAGCAAGCTTTGTCTAAGGCTGGCTTGGCTTATGACGAATCTTTGGTCTTTGAAGCAGAAGCCAGCTATCATGCCGGCTTGGCGGTTTTCAAGCAATTGCAGAAAGCCGGCGCTACGGCTGCGTTAGTCGGTGATGATGAATTGGCTTACGGGGTCTTAGATGGCGCATTGGATGCTGGCGTTAAGGTGCCGGAAGACTTTGAAGTGATCACTTCAAACAACACCAAGCTCACCGAAATGGCCCGTCCGCAAATGACCTCTATCGACCAGCCGCTGTATGATATCGGTGCCGTGGCCATGCGGTTATTGACCAAGATGATGAACAAAGAAGAAATCGAAGCCAAGACGATCCGCTTAGGCTTTGATATCACTAAGCGCAAGAGTACTAAATAATCACCAGCTGAAAAAGTGGGCCGCACTCAATTGAGCGGCCCACTTTTTGTAGTTGTTTCAAGCTTGGTTATTGATTGGTATTAGAAGCTGTCGTGGTAGTGACTTTACCGTACCCGTTACCAGATTTGCCCCCGGCATAATCCCAGAAGTCTTTGTAATTCTCACTGGTGCCGCCGATGCCAAACTCGGCTTTAGAAACACCTGGTGTCGTGTTGTTCCATAGGCTTTCGACTTGGTCACCGGTCACTTTGTAAGTGGTACCGTCATAGGTGACATCGCCGTCTTTCAAGCCGGTCAATTTGTTGACGGAGACTTTCTTGACTGCCTCAGGGGCAGTCATTGTCTGGTTGGCTTTGAAGGTGTCTGGAATGACGCGGTAAGCGGCGTTGGCCAGCTTAGCCCAGTAGGCGAGATTTGTCGAGCTGGCTGAGCTGTTCAAGTTGTATTGTGTGCCGTTGGCGTTATCATAACCGATCCAACTGGCCAAGGTGACCCCAGGGGTGGCACCGACAAACCAGATATCCTTGTAATCGTTTGACGTCCCGGTTTTACCGATCAAGTTATCGGTGTTAAAGCTCAACTGATACGTTAAGCTGGCAGCGGTCCCTTTGGTGATAACGTTGTGCATCATTTTCTGCATGATGTAGGTGGTGGCATCAGAGAAGACTTTGGTGTTGTTGGTTTTGTGGTGGTAGATCACATTGCCGCCTGGATCAACGATCTTGTCGATGACATAAGCGTCAGTGTGATTGCCGCCGTTTTCAAAAGTGGTGTAGGCGCTGGCTTGATCTTCCACGCTGATGCCGTAATCCGTTCCCCCTAAGGCGAGCCCCAGTTGCGAATAGTCGTTGGCAGTCAGCGAGTGAATGCCCATTTTGGTCAGATACGACTTCACATTAACTTGTTTGCGCACTTGGTTATACAAGTTGACTGCCGGGATGTTATAGGATTGGGCCAAAGCATCGGTGGCAGAAATGAACTTGTTTTGGATCTGGCCGCCATAGTCGGTGACGGAATAGTTAGGAAAGTTGGTTTTGAAATCCGCCAACATCGATTGTGAGCCAATCAATTGATTCTCCACTGCTGGACCATAGACGGCTAATGGTTTGATCGAAGAACCTGGTGAACGGGTGGTATAAATGTGGTTCAGTTCTCCAGAAACGCCGCCGACAAAGCCGATCACCGCCCCAGTTTGGTTATTCAACAATACTGAGCCGTTTTGCACCGGTTCTTTATCAGTGACGTATTCGCCGGTTTCCGGATCAATTTCGCTGGTGGTGTAAGTGGTGCCGAAGGTGTAGGCATTGTCTTTGACCACCGTTTGCATGCTGTCATAAACTTGCTTGTTGATCGTGGAATGTACTTGGTAACCTTTGGTGGTCAGCAACGTTTGTGCTTGCGTCAGGTATTGATTGTCCAAGGCGTTGTCTTTATCCAAGTCAGCTTGAGTGTGGCCGTCATCTTTGGCCAGTTGCAAGGCGAGAATGGATTTGGCTTCACTTTGGATCATGTTGTAAACATAAGCGTATTTGGTGGTGCTGTCGTCTTGTGCGGTATCATGCCCGGCAAAATCGGACCGCAAATCAAATTGCTTGGCTGCTATGTATTGCTTGTGCGTAATTGCGCCGTCGCGGTACATCCGAAACAACACGGTATGCTGGCGGGTGATGCCGGCACTGAGGTCTTTTTTCAAGGCCCCAGAGGCTGTATAAGGCGTGTAAACACTGGGACTTTGCGGTAAACCGGCGATAAACGCTGATTCCGGCAGGTTCAAGTCTTTGGCATTCTTGCCGAATAACCCTTGGGCGGCAGTTTGCACCCCGGCAATGTTTTGACCTTTGTTGTTGCGGCCGAATGTGGCAATGTTCAAGTAAGCTTCTAAGATATTCTTCTTGGAGAAGAAGTGGTTCAAGCGCAAGGCGTACATGATCTCGGTGACTTTACGCTTGAAGGTCGTTTCAGAATTGAGAAACTGCAATTTCACCACTTGTTGGGTCAGCGTGGAGCCGCCAGTTTGGCTGCCGACTCCGGAGAATTCACTAAACACTGCGCGCACCACCGCTTTAGGCGAAACCCCAGAATTGGTGTAGAAGTCTGAGTCTTCCGTGGCGATGATCGCTTTTTGCACCCAAGGCGAAATCTCCGATAAGTTGGCGGTGTCGCGAATGAGGTCGCTTTTAACATGGGCGAGTTCAATATTATTGGCAAAATACAGATTCGTTGATTGTTCAACATTTGATAAGGTCTTTTGCATCGCCGTGCGGCTGGGCACAGCAGTTTCGTTGACGATCGCGGCAAAATAGCCGCCTAACAAGCCAATGCCGAAGACGCCGCCAATGGCAATGACTGCCGCGGCGTAGTACACGATGGTTTTGAACGATTGTAAAATGATATCGAGATAAAGTGGCCAGGTCTTAGCTGAAAGAGGCGGTAATGCCGGGTTTTCAGTCGCACTGGCGCGGGCGTGGCCGGCCAGTTTGGCAAGCAAGTTGTGCCACCACGTGATAAGCGTCTTCAAATTTTTCCCACCTTTGATTTAGCGCAATATGGAATATTTTATCATTAGACGCGGCCAAACGCCATTAAAGGCGCAACACCAACTGGTTACAGTCACTTTACATTCCAGGGGTGTACAACCCAAGCTTGGTCTGCTAGCGTTAAGGCATATTGTAAAGGGGGCCCTGCCATGTACCAGAACCTGTTTTTTGATGTTGATGATACACTGTTGGATTTCGAAGCTGGTGAACTCAAAAGCCTGCGCTTGACTATGAGCAAACAAGCCATCGCCTACACCCCGCGCCTTGAAGCTGCCTATTTGCAGATCAATGCAGGGCTATGGCGCCAGTATGAAGCAGGGACGCTGGCACGTGCGCAGATCTTCACCAGCCGCATGCGCGAATTGTTTAAGCAATTGCACATCGCAGCCGATCCGCTGCAAGCCGAGAAAGATTACCGTAAAGCCTTGGATCAACAAGCTATCTTGATTCCGCGGGCAGCAGAAACGTTAACGGCTTTGCGCGATTATCATTTGTATGTGGTATCCAACGGTATCGAAGCCACCCAAATCGCCCGCTTGACCAAAAGCGGCTTGATCGATTATTTCGACAACATCTTCGTTTCTGATACCATTGGGGCGCCAAAGCCCACCGTGGCCTTCTTTGATTACGTTGCCAAGAAAACGCCGCATTATGATCCTGCCACGAGTTTGATCATCGGCGATTCTTTGACCTCTGATATCCAAGGCGGGCTTAACGCGCATATGGACACGGTATGGTTCAACCCGCGGTATCTGCCTAATCGCGGTTTGCAAAAGCCCACTTACACCTTAAGCGACTTCAGCGACTTGACCAAGATCGTCAACGCCCACTGAGCAGATCGAACCATCATGCAAACAGCGCTGCTTCACAATTTGAATTGAGAAGCAGCGCTGTTTATGTGGGCAATGTTGGATATTGCTTATCGTGTCAGGCGATAAATCGCATCGGCATAAATTGCCACGGCTTGCAGCAAGTCATCGATCACCATGTATTCGTCAGCTTGGTGCATGACGTTCTCGCGTCCTGGCATCATGGCGCCAAAGGCAACGCCGCGTTTGAATAAGCGACCATAAGTGCCGCCGCCGATGACTTTTTGCGTGCCAAGCAAGCCGGTATGGTCGTGATAAACGGCCAGCAGTGTTTGCACCAAAGGATCATTTTCTGGCACGTAATGCGGCGTGTGGCCCGCATCGGTAATGGCCACTTGCACGCCTTTTGGCAAGGCGTGTTGAATGCGCGCTTGGATCTGCACCAAGGTGATGCCTTGCGGGTAGCGGACATTCAAGCTGATGGTGCCGGCTTGATAATCAAACAAATCGGCACTGCAAGTCAACTCACCCATCACCGCATCACGAAAGGCAATACCAAGCTTGGCACCGGTAGGATCTTCATGCAGCTGTTTGGCGATAGTGGATGTGAACAATTCATCGCTTAGCCAAGGGTCGATCAACGTCGCCAAATGCGTGGCGGCATTGATCCCAGCAGCTGGATCTAAGGCATGGGCGCCTTTGCCTAAGACCGTGATTGTTAGCCCTTGAGCAGATAAGTCGCCTTGTACTTGCACCGGATGGGTTGCAGCATAGTGGTCCAGTTGCGCTTGCCAATCAGTTGGCAGCGCCCCTTGAATGGTGGCAACGGCTTTGCCTGGCACCATGTTCACGCGCACCCCAGCTTCAAAAGCGGTCAACTTGAGCGGTGCTTGATGCGTTAATTTGGGATAATGCAGCGTTAAGCTGGCGATACCTTTTTCACCATTGATGATGGGAAATTCGGCATCAGGAGAGAAGCCGTAATCAGGCATTGGATTAGTTGCTTGGTAACGGTCCATGCCATACCAGTTGGATTCTTCATCAGAGCCTAGGATGAAGTGAACTTGTTGCTGCAACACTATGCCGTGTTCTTTCAACAGGCGCAACGCATAATATGCAGCAAGCGCTGGGCCTTTATCATCGGCGCTGCCGCGACCGTAGATGCGATTGCCTTCAATTGTTGCAACAAAAGGCGCATGCTGCCAGCCATCGCCTGCAGGGACCACATCCATATGGCCGAGAATGCCAAGGGTGGTGGCGCCGCTGCCGTATTCGATGCGGCCGGCTACATTCTCGATGTTATGGGTGGCAAAGCCGTCGCGTTTGGCGATATCAAGCATCGCAAGCAGCGCTTGGGCTGGGCCTGGCCCTAGTGGGGCATCGTCGGTGGCGTGGGCGGTGTCGCGCACGCTTGGAATATTAATGAGTGTCGTGAGGTCTGCTAACAAGGCTTGGCGATATTTGTTCGCCTCAGTTTGCCAATCGATGGACATATGATCCCGCCTTTACATAATTGATAGCACCAGCGTATCAGATCAAGGCCGCATTGTCATGTTTAATGCCGCCGCATTCAACAGGCTGCCGTTGTTCGTTTGACCCAACCCCAGTTTGGGCCGCTGCAAGGCGTGATCGGCATTGAAACGCAACAGCCAGTTGGGCGCTTTGCTCAGATCCGGCTGCACCATTAAATCGCTGGCAGGTACCCAGCCGCTGGCCAATTGGCACCAGACTTGATGTCCGTTGATCTTAACGGCAACAATACGCTGGCGCTTGCCGATCAGAAATTGATCCACCACAGCTGAAGCCTTGCTGGGTGCAGCCCGCATGGCGACGTGAAAGCCGCGTGTTGGCCGACTTTCGGCAAGTTGGTTGACCAACAGCTGGGCCCAGCCAGCCTGCGGCGCCAAGTTCAATGTCGTCGCTTGGACAAATTGATTATCACCGATTTGATAATAAGTTGCTTGTTGCAAGGAAACGGCTTTGATCACAGTAAACGTGGCGCCGGCGGCAAGTTGTTTGCGCCGTATCGTGGGTTTGTAAGGGTTGGTGTAAATCGGCAGGCTGCGCGTGCTGGTGTTGGTGGCCAGTGCGTCGATCGGGTGGCTTTGGGCATCTTTGGTCAGACTTTGATATTCATGGGCCAAGCCAGGATAGTTGGTGACGATGCCATCAATGGGAATGTTCACCAGCCAATGCCACTTCTTGCGCGATTCGTTCATTTCGTCCCAAACATAGACTCGCTGGCCGATGTGATGCAGATCAGAAACCAGCTTCGGGGTCACCAAGGTGCTGGACATGTTGATGCCGCTGACATAAGGGAACACCGCGAATGTGATGCGTTTCAACGATCCGACAATAAAAATGCGCGGGACGCTGGGCAGCAGTTTTTGCAGCCGTTTCAAGGAGCCTAGCGAGAACGAATGAAACATCACGCGGCGCTGCATGTGGTATTTCACTACCAGCGCGGCAAGTTTCTGTTCCAGCTGCGGATGAGGGACCTTTTTTTTGATTTTGGTTTCGATCAAGAAGCGGCGATTGGAATGTTGATAATGTGCAAAGAGTTCTGCAACGCTGTGAATCGGTTCGCCATTTTTGGTATGATATTGCTGGATCTGATCATAATTTGAGCTGGCGATGGTGACGTCTTGGCCGGTTGTGCGCAACAGCGTAGGGTCGTGTTGGATCACCAAGATGCCGTCTTTGGATTCTTGCACATCCAGCTCCACATAATCAGCGCCGGCGTTGAATGCGGCATTGTCGCTTTGGAAAGTCTCTTCAGGGTACTTCAGCGGGTCACCGCGGTGGCCGACGACCACAAACCCGCACAAGGCGCAATACACCGCAAGCCAAGCGCAAATATTGACAATTTTAGGCATGAGTTTCTCCTTTGCCTATGACCTTAACACGATTTTAATAGGAGGTACACCATGGAAGATAACGAGCAAACATTTGACTTGATTCAAGAAATTACCAGAAATGATAAGACACGTTATTACGAACTGGGCAACATCTTAATGAACGGGCGCGCGGAAAAAGCCGCCATCAAAGGGTTGATCCGGCACGTGCGGATCATGCAATTGAATATTCCGCATTCAACAGCCGTGCGCAAGTATGAAGCATACATCAATGCGCATTACAAAGTCCCGCCGTTTGATTTAGACGAGTGGGAAGAATGGGCCAAACCAGAAGGCCCAGTTAAAGAGGCTTATGATGAGATCTTACGCCAGAATCATATCGGCTAAGCTGCATTGGCTGTGGCCGGTGGTGGTGTTTGGCTTGGTGTGGTGGGGGATGCAATATTCTGCCCCGTTATATCATCAACCCATTGCGCGCATCACAGCTGTGCAAACGACCAGTGTTGAGCGGCCGGTGGATAATTTCAATAACCATGATCGCTTGGTGCATCAGCGCTTGCAGGCGGTCTTGCTGAACACCGAAAAGCGGCATCAGCAGTTGGTGCTGCGCAATACTTATTCCCAAAGCGGGGCCGAAGACGCACCGCTGGGTGTTGGGGCGCAAGTTTTCTTAGCCACCAACGCTGCTGGTCATTACACGATCACCAACATCAAGCGTGATGCGATCGTTGCCGCATTAGGTGCGGCGACTTTAGTGTTATTGGCACAGATCTTAACGAAACGCTTCTGGTTGACCATGGCATCGATCATTGCCAATGCGGTGGTGTTTGCTGCGGCGGTGCGTGGTGAATTGCTGAGCCATGGGGTGCATGCTTTTGCCTTATTTGCTGCGGTGACGGTGGTGTTTGCTGTGATATGCACCTTGTTTGTGGTGGGATTCAAGCCGCTTGCGGCAGTGGTGGCAGGCGGGACGATCTTAGCAACCGGCTTGGGGGTGGCGCTTGGCTATGCGGTGTTTACGGTGTGCGGCTATCAAAGTTTGCATTTAGAAACCGTGAAATACGTGACGCAAGCGCCGGAGTTGTTGTTTTTCGTACAAATCATTATTGGTTCGCTTGGCGCGGTACTGGATGAATGCTCTGACATTGCCGTGGCGATCTTGCAGCTTGAATCAGGCGCCAAAGCCCGCTTTCAAGCTGGTATGGCGATTGGACGCAATGTCATGGGGCCGCTGATCACAGTATTGTTTATGATCTTCATCGCAGAAACCTTTGCCGAAGCGGTATTATGGTTGCGCAATGGCAATGCGATCAGCACCACTGTTAGCTGGGTGATGGGGCTGGGCTTTGCGCAGTCTTTGATCTCGGCGTTTGGCATTGTGTTGGCAGTGCCATTAACCAGCGGTTTGGCTGCGGCTGCAGCATGGTGGCAAGATACAAGGAGGCGTGCGGCATGAACACGATCCTAGTGTTGGGTTTGGTCTTGTTGGGGTTGATGGTCTTAGTCGGCGGCAGGCAAGGCGTCAGCAATTTCTTGGCGTTGTTGTTTAATACCGGATTGATGATCACCGCAGTGGTGTTGATGGCTGGTGGGTTTGATCCTGTGGTGGTGGCTGCGGTGATCGGCTTGTTGGTGCTGGCGGTGACGATTTTCATGAGTACCAGTAACACAGCTGTGGCCGGCCCGGCGTTTGTGGCGTCATTAATGGTGATGGTCGCGGTGTTGGCAGTGGTGTTAGTCGGTGTCCAGCTCAGCGCTACGGCAGGCTTTGGCCCGGAAGATTCAGAGGAATTGGAAGGCTTTTCGGTGTACATCGGGGTGTCGTTTGCCAAAGTGTTGATCGCTACTGGTTTGTTAGGGACATTAGGGGCGATTGCTGAGGCGGCTTGTGCCGTGGCAGCAGGGGTGATCGAGTTGGCTGATGACGCGACTAGCGGCGGTTTGCGCGAAATCCAAACAACGATCATCGGTACGGCGTTGAACACCTTGTTCTTCGGTTTCTTCGGGGGTTTTTCAGCGTTATTTATCTGGTTTGCGCAGCTGAAGTACCCGTTTAGTGAGGTGATCAATAATCAGATCTTTGTTGGCGAGCTGATCCAGGTGCTGTTTTCCGTGATTGCCGTGGCGCTAACCGTGCCGGTGACCATGTGGGTGGTGCGCCGACGCCAGAAATTGGGGGCACATTCATGAATTTCTTTATTGCAGACACACATTTTTTCCATCGCGACTTGTTAGGCGCCAATGACTTCGCGCCGCGCCTGTTTGATTCAGTGGACGCGATGGATCAAGCCATGATCGCCGCGTGGAATGCGCGCGTGGACGATAACGATGTGGTGTATCACCTCGGTGACATCGCCATGAACCCAGAAGCGGTGCCCAGTGATGCGGCGGTGCTTTCGATCTTGCTGCAGCTGCATGGCCGCATTGCGTTTATCAAGGGCAATCACGATTACCAAAGCCTGTTCAAATATTTGCGCAACAATGACCCCGGTTTGCATGGCCAGCCTAAATTCAGCTTTCATGCGGTTGGGACGATCATCAAAGATGATCATACGCAATTTATCATGACGCATTATCCGCTGCTGCTGGGGATCACCAAGCAGACGCTGAACTTGCATGGGCATATTCATCACAACATGGTGCCAATCGCTGAAAATATCAACGTTGGCGTTGATGCCCCAGAACGGGCATGGCTGGACGCGCAAGTGCCTTGGGGCAGTCCTTTGCGCGCCGATGAGATTCATCAACTCTTCGCCGCTAAACAAAAAATATTAAAAAATAAGTAAATTCACATTGATTTTTAATGTAATTCTCGATAAACTGTCATTATACACGATCCGGGGGTGTCATCATGGCAGTAGATGTGGATGCTTTGCAAGCCTTGCGCCGTGACGTCTTGGCCAGTACCGAGCCAGGCGCATTGGCACAAGTGAATGGCTTGATCACGTTAGGCTTTCGTAAATTAGAAGCACACGGCTTCACCGCGGCATATTTTCAATTTAGCTTCTGGCCGCAGCTTGCGCCATGGTTACAACCCGCCGCGACCACACAACTGGCCACGCGCTTTGCGGCTTTGGTCCAAACTTGATGCTGGCGTTTAGGTAATGCGTCTCTATGCTGCGATGAATAAATCGCGGGGTAGAGGCGTTTTGCGTCGTTCAAGAAAGTCCTGGATTTAGCAGCCAGCTTGAGGCACACGCGTTTGTTCGCTTATCAGCGTGTGTTATACTTAGACATTGGCTGAAAGGAGCGATCGTGATGCACAAACAAGCTGAAGCCGTCACTAAACCGACGCCTCAACCGTTAGTAGATGTGGTGCAGGTGGCAGAAGACATGGTGACAGTGGATAAGCGCCGTTATCAAATTGTGTTGGTGCACAAGCAGCCTTTTGATCGGGCGGCTTTTGCGTTGCGCTACACGGATATCCTAGACAAGTACGATTATATCGTCGGCGACTGGGGTTATGAGCAATTGCGGCTGAAGGGATTCTACGCGCCGGATAATCGGCGGGCGACCAAAGGCCAAACCATTACGACGTTGCAAGATTACCTGAATGAATATTGTAATTTCGGCTGTGCGTACTTTGTTTTGCAGCGCTTGGATGCGCCGGTGGCCAAACCTAAGCGCCGGCCGGCTAAGCCGAGCAACCGGCGCCGGCGCGGCCATCGCGGCGGTAATAAACCATACGTCGAAAAAACCAGTACTGTGGCGGCTAAGCCTAGCGGGCATGCCACCACAGCCAGTCGTGACAAGCCCAACAAGCGGCATTTCACGATTCGCCAACAAGATTCTAAATAGAAGTTAGGAGTATTTTTTCTTGAGTTATAAAGGATACATGATCGATTTAGACGGGACGGTTTACCGCGGACGCGAGCGCATCCCTGAAGCACGGGATTTCATTAAGCGGCTGCAGCGCAAGCAGATCCCGTTTTTATTTTTGACCAACAACACGACCAAGTCGCCGGAAGCCGTGTGCAAGAATCTTGCCCAAAACCACGACATTCACGTCACGCCTGAGCAAGTATACACGCCGAGTTTGGCCACTGCCGCTTGGATCCAAGAAGATTGCGGTGGTGATGCGCATGGCCATAGCGTGTATGTGATCGGTGAAATCGGCTTGAAGCAGGCGATGCTTGATGTGGGCTTGACTTTCAATGAATTCGATCCGGACTATGTCGTTGTTGGCTTGGACTATGACGTCACCTACCACAAGTTCGAGCTGGCCACATTGGCGATCCAACGCGGTGCCAAGTTCATTGGTACCAATGCTGACACGAATCTGCCCAATGAACGCGGCCATGTGCCAGGTGCCGGTTCGGTGATTGCTTTGGTGGAATGTTCGACGCAACAAAAAGCCTTCTACATCGGCAAGCCTGAAGCCATCATCATGACTCAAGGTTTGAAGCGTATGGGACTCAAGCGCGGTTCAGTCGTGATGGTCGGGGATAATTACAAAACGGATATACAAGCCGGGATCAATGCGGGTATCGATCAATTGCTGGTTTATACCGGGATCTCGACGCATGAATTTGTTGCCGCTCAAGCGATCCAACCGACGCATCAAGTGGAAAGCCTGGCGGACTGGGAGGTATAAGATGCGGTGGTGGCGTTGGCTGTGTTTATGGTTATTTATTATCAGCGCCTGTGTGTGGGCGACGATTTTGTTGACGTATGGCTTGTATCCAGTGTTTATGCTTAAAGATGGTTTGCCGCAAGTGTGCGGCTTGGCGTTTGGCCGCTTGTATCACAACTACTTGCAGTTGCTGGCGTATTTGCAATTGCCATGGCTGAGCCAGCTGCACATGAGTGATTTTGGGAGTTCCCCATCAGGCGCTCAGCACTTTGCCGATGTGCGCAAGCTGTTCATCTTGGCAATTGTGGTCTGCCTGTTGACGGCTTGGCCGGCCATCAACAGCTGGCTGCACTTGCGGCGCACCAAGCGGCGTTGGCATTTGGTGGCCAGTTTTCAAGTTGGTGCCATCTTACCTTTGGTATTAGGTGCGTTAATGGCGATGAATTTCGATGCAGTGTTTGTTCGCTTTCATCAAGTGTTGTTTCGCAACGACGATTGGTTGTTTGATCCGGCCAAAGATCCAATCATCAATGTTTTGCCCGAAGACTTCTTTATGGCCTGCTTCGCGTTGTTCTTAGTGCTTTTTGAGCTGGTAATGGCTTATGGCATTTGGCGCGGCCGCCAAGACGCCCGCTTGAAGTAAAAAAAGTCACCGGCTTCCAAATTTGGAAGCCGGTGACTTTTTTGGCTTAGTCTTTAGTCGGTTGCGCTGTTTTGCGCGAACGCAAGGCGCCGATCAATACAGGAATCAAGGAAATAGCGATGATGCCCAATACCACCGCGGAAAAGTGGGCTTTGACAAAAGGCACATTGCCGAAGAAGAAGCCGGCGATGCAACACATCGATACCCACAAGAAACCGCCTAGGAAGTTGAAATGGATAAATTTGCCGTAATGCATGTTGGATCCGCCAGCGACGAATGGGGCAAAGGTGCGGATCAAGGGGATGAAGCGGGCAATGGCAATGGTTTTGCCCCCATGTTTGTTGAAGAACGCTTCAGCTGAGGCCAGCTTGTCGCGATTGATCAACCTGGAGAAGAAACCATTGTTAGATGCAGCCAGTCCCAAGTGTTTGCCAATTTCGTAATTGACGGTGTCGCCGGCCACTGCTGCGAGCAAGAACAGCCCGTAAAACAGCCAGACATTGAGGTTGTAAGCTGAATTGGCGGCCAAGGCGCAAGCTGCAAATAGCAGCGAGTCGCCTGGCAGAAACGGGAAGATCACGACGCCAGTTTCGATAAACACCATCACAAACAAGATCAAGTAAGTCCAATTCCCGAAGCTGTTAACGATGGTGATGAGGTGTGTGTCGATGTGTAAGATAAAATCGATCAGTTGCATGCCCAGGCTCCTTTTTCAAATTAATTACATTATACGGGTTTTGGCGCGGGTAGAGGTGAAGAATCGGTTAAGATCAGTAATTATCGTCTTCAAGCTCTGGGTGAGCGTGTGCCAAGCGGCTGGCTGCCGCTGCGGCAATGGCGCCGACTAAATCGTCTAAGAATGTGTGGATGATCCCAGGTTCATGGGCGTTGAGCTTCGCCAGGATCCCAGGTTTTACCCGGTCGATATACCCGTAATTGGTAAAGCCAATGGAACCATAGACGTTGACAATGGCAAACGCCAAAATCTCGTCGATGCCATATAAGCCTTCGTCTTCGGCGATAATGCTTTGCAGCGGTGCTTCAAGTTGACCAGCTTCAGCGAGCTTGTCCAATTGGACGCCAGTCATCACTGCATTTTGTACTTCGCGTTTGCGCAAGACGATCAAGACATTCTCCACGGCGGTTTCAAGCGTCAAATTGGGGATGTATTTCTCTTGCAAGAACATCACCAGCTCACCGATTGCTTCTGGGGAGACACCGCGTTCTTTCAATAAGTCTAAAGTATGTTGATACAACCGTTCTTCATTTGTCATAACTGACCTTCTTAGTGATAAAGTTGGGTACTGTGCGTGGCTTGGCGCCGATCCGGATACAAATAAGACAATGCTTCATTAATGGCGATTGGTGCTTCGCCAAAGCCGTTGGCAATCAGTTTGACTTTGCCAGGGTAGGTCACTGCATCGCCAATGGCGTAGATCCCAGGCACGCTGGTTTGCATCTTGGTGTCAACTACGACAGCATTGTGTTCAAGGGCCACACCCCATTGGCGCAGCTGCTTGTTTTCACTCATGAAGCCGTAATTGACCAAGAGCTTGTCCACGTTCAGCACTTTGGTGGTGTCGCCGCGCACTTCTTTCAATGAAATATCCAAGCGTTCGTCTTGCGCTTTGACGCCATCGATCAAATACGGCGTCAGGCATTCAACCGTGGAGGCTTTAAGCTGTTCAACACTTGATTCCAATCCGCGGAATTGATTGCGCCGGTGGATCAAGTGGACACTTTTGGCAATCGGGGCCATGGCTAAGGCCCAATCGATTGCTGAATCGCCGCCGCCGGCAATGGCGATGTCCAGACCTTTGACGCTGTTGAGATCGCGCACGAAGTAGTTGATTTGATGATCGTCTAATGCCGGATCGTAATCCACCGCAAGTTTGCGCGGGGTGAAGGCGCCGCCGCCAGTGGCAATCACCACAGCTTTGGTATGGAACTCACCATTGGTAGTAGCCAAGGTGAAGCCTTCAGGTGTTTGTGTGATGGCTTGGACATTGGTCGCGGTTTGGATATTCGGGTGAAAGTGTTCCGCTTGTTCCTGAAGTGCTTCAATCAAGGCTTGTCCAGAGACATGGGGGTAGCCGCCAATATCATATAAGATCTTGGCGGGATACAAGTTGCCAGGTTGGCCGCCTAAGCTGGCCAAACTTTCCAATAATAAAACGTCGGCGTTGTGCAGTCCGGCATAGAACGCGGCAAACATGCCGACTGGGCCGCCACCGATCACGGTAATTTCATAGGTATGTGTCGTCAATGATTTATCCTCACTTTAATTCAAACTACAGCGTAACCTTAACATATTTTGACCAAGAGCACTATGTTGCGTCGCATTGTTGCCGTGATTCAGGTACAATAGGAAAGATTAAACTTACAGGAGGCAATTATGTACCCACAATTAAACCTTGATTCATTTACCGGTCCTAAAGCCGTGATGCACACCAACGTTGGTGACATCACTTTTGCTTTGTTTGCAGACCAAGCGCCTAAAACCGTCGAGAACTTCATCGGTTTAGCCAAGCAAGGCTATTATGATGGCGTTTCTTTCCACCGTGTAATCGCCGACTTCATGATCCAAGGCGGCGATCCTACTGGCACCGGTGCCGGTGGTGAAAGCTTCTTTGGTCACGCGTTTGAAGATGAATTCTCCAATGAAGTCTTTAACCTTAAAGGGGCCTTGTCTATGGCCAACGCTGGTCCTAACACCAACGGCAGCCAGTTCTTCATTGTCTCTAATGAGCACATCAACCAAGACATGTTGGCCCAAATGCCAGCTGCGGGTTACCCGCAAGCCATCATTGACGCTTATAAGCAAGGCGGCACGCCTTGGTTAGATCATCGTCATACCGTATTTGGTCACGTATTAGCCGGCCAAGACGTCGTTGACAAGATCTCCAAGACCAAGACGCTGCCTGGTGACAAGCCGGTTAACGACATCTTGATTCAATCTGTAGATGTGATCGACGCCCAATAGAAACGAAGTGGCATCATGAATTATCGGATAGGTGACATTCTCACAGGTAAAGTAACTGGGATTCAGCCTTATGGCGTGTTTGTGCTGCTGGATGACCACACCCAAGGCTTGGTGCATATCTCTGAATGCCAGCATGGCTTTGTCAAAGCACTCAATGAACATTTTCACATCGGCCAAGAGCTGCAAGTGGTGATTTTGGATATCGATGAATACTCCAAGAAGATCAGCTTGTCGTTGCGGGCGTTGATGCCGGCTCCGGAGCAATCCAGCTATCGACGACGCAAGCATTATTGGACCACGCGCAAAGTCCACACGGGCTTTGCCCCAATCGCTGCCCATTTAGATAGTTGGGTAGCCGAATATTTGCACCGTATGGGCAAGCCGTCACGCTAATGTGGCGGTTTTTTATTAACGATCATGGTGAATTGAATGTACTTGTTCGGGAAAAATGAAAACTAAAAATATTCTCAGATTTTCAGTTGACGATATCGGCGATAGTTGGTATGATATCAAAGTTGTCTTTTAGATAACACCGGCGTTTCCAAAGCGTCAGCAAAAAACTTGTTGACAGTTTCAGAAAAGCTTGGTATGATTTAAAAGTTGTCGCGAGCAGTTATGAAGCGCTTCACCAAATGAGCACTTCAAAAAAGTTCTTGACAACGCACGATGAGATATGATAAACTTAAACACGTTGGTTGTGTCTTATCAACAAGGTAGTCCTTTGAAAACTGAACAAAGTTTCGTAAATGTGATAGGGCTTTTCTTAAATGAAAAGAATTAAACATGAGCGAAGTCAATTCGCTAGTAAATCTCGGATCTAAAGCTTCGGCTTTAGTGA